>JAZUGP010000032.1:0-11976 GCA_045641225.1 Acutalibacteraceae bacterium | reverse complement strand
AAAAAACCGACTGATTTTATTTATCAGCCGGTTTTTGCTTATAAGTGCGCACTTACTCACCACATTCTGTGGCGGTTATCCCGCAATACTGTCCTTAAGAACAAGTCTCCTTTAACAAGTGCTTTTTTGTATCTTATACTCTTAAACTATTCTGTTTTGATTTCCGCCGTTTAAAAACGACTCGATATTTGCACAAACTATTTCAAAAAGTCTTTTGCGTGTTGAAAGCGGCGCCCAGCAGGTATGGGGAGTTATCGTTATATTCGGGGCATCGCAAAGCACACAGTCAGACTTCATCGGCTCACATTCGAGCACATCTACCGCGGCTCCCGAAAGCTTACCGCTTGAAAGCGCATCATAAAGTGCCTGCTCATTTAACACGCCGCCTCTCGCGGTATTGATAAAGTAGGCGCCTTTTTTCATTTTACTAAAGGTTTCGGCATTAAACATACCCTTGCTTTGTTCGTTTAACGGGCAATGCACCGTAACTATATCCGAGACGGCAAGAAGCTCATCAAGTGAAACAAACTCAACAAAATCCGATTGCTTTTTGCTTCTTGTGTGGCAGTAAACCTTCATTCCGAAAACACGCGCGATTTCGCTTACCTTTTTACCTATACTGCCGTAACCGATTATGCCAATGCTTTTGCCGAAAAGCTCATCGGTGGGGAAGCAGAACTTTGAAAAGGTATTGGAGGTTTTCCAACCGCCGTCTTTTACAAATGAGTCATAGGCGTCAATTCTTGTATAGTGCATAAGAATATAAGCAAAAACCTGCTGTGCCACCGCCTCGGTAGAGTAGGATCCCGCGTTGCATACGGCAATACCGCGGCTCTTGGCGGCTTCAAGGTCTATGTTGTTATATCCGGTTGCAAAAACACCTATAAGCTTAAGATTTTCTGCTTTTGAGATAACCTGAGCATCTATAACCGTTTTATTGCATAGGATAATATCCTTATCGGCAACATTTTCAAGCAGCTCGTCCTTTTCAATGCAGGGGAAGGCGGTAACCTCGCCGAAACTTTTAAACACATCAAGACTTAAATCGTTATTATATGTCAGGGTTGCGCTGTCAGTTATAATGAGTTTCATTTTTCTTTGTAACCTTTCTTTTTGTACCGTCCGGCTCAACTATGTAAAGGTTGTCAAGCTGTGACATAAGGCTTTGCTTATATGCTTCAATGTACTCACGGCGAAGGCTGTGCTGTTCGGCTTTTTCCTCCTCGGTAAGTCCTTCTGCTTTTTCTTTTTTTGCAAGAAAGTTGATACGGTCTATCTTTTCTTTTTCCATTTTAAATCTCATTTCTTCCTTCAAGTGCACGGGATAACGTGTACTCGTCGGCATATTCAAGGTCACCGCCCACAGGTATGCCGTAGGCAAGGCGGGTAACCTTTATACCCATCGGCTTTACAAGTCTTGATATATAGCTTGCGGTTGCCTCGCCCTCAACGGTGGGGTTAGTCGCCATTATTATCTCTTTTACCTCACCCGAGCCAAGCCGTGCCATAAGCTCTTTTATCTTAAGCCTGTCGGGACTCATACCGTCAAGAGGGGAGATAACACCGTGAAGCACATGATATAAGCCGCTGTATTCCTCGGTGCGCTCGAATGCCAGCACATCTTTAGGCTCGGCAACAACGCATATCGTGGTTTTATCCCGCTTTTCGCTTTTGCATATCGTGCAAACGTCCTCATCGGTAAAGGAAAAACACTTTGAACAAAAATGTATTTTCTGCTTCGCGTTTACAAGTGCCTCAGCAAACTGACGCGCGAAATCCTCGGGTTGCTCGAGCACACTGTAGGCAAGGCGCTGAGCCGTCTTTTTGCCTATTCCCGGAAGCTTTGAAAACTGGTTGATGAGCTCGTTTAAAGGAATAATATTACCGTTCATAATCAAAACATCGGGGGCATACCGGGCAGATTAAGTCCGCTCGTTATGGCACTCATTTCGTCATTTGCGGTTTTTGTTGCGTTTTCTATTGCCTCGTTCACGGCAACCGTAACAAGGTCTTCTATCATTTCGGCATCCTCGGGGTCGATGATTTCGGGATTTATTTTAAGTGACTTTATAAGATGCTTGCCGTCAACCGTAACGGTTACCGCACCGCCGCCTGAGGTGGCGGTGTATTCGCGGCTGTCAAGGTCTTCCTGCAACGACTGCATATCCTCTTGCATTTTTTGTGCCTGCTTCAGCATCTGGTTCATATTTCCGGATCCGCCGGAATTGGGTATTCTTACCTTCATATCAGTTACCTCCAAGGTCCTTTAATTTTTGTGTAAATGCGGCGAGTGGGTCGGTTTTTTCGTTTATCGGCTTGCGGTAGGGTCCTAATTTATAAACCTTTCCGAGCACCGTTTCGGCAGCATTTCTGATTGTGTCACGGTATGATGTATCCTTACCGTTAACAAGCTCCTTAAATTGACTGTTATCGGTATCGATAAGTAAATAGTTGCCTTTAATATAAGCCTTTGAACCGTTGAGCACACCGGCAAAAAACGGCATTTTTTCTTTGATTATTTCGAGAATATCGTCCCAGTTTATAAGCTCGTCGCCGCTCTCGTTGGGACTGTCAGACGGTGCGCTTGCGACTTCGGACTCTTCCGCTGCGGGCTCATCGGGTAACGGCGCTTCCTCATCGGGAACATCGGCCGTTTCGGGCGGCTGCTCGGAGTAAGACGGTTTTGCAACCTGCGTTTTTTTGCTTTCAAGTGCGGCAATTCTAAGCTCAAGCGCCGCAGTATCTGTGAAAACCGAGGGACGGCAAAGCTTTATCACCGTCATTTCCATCTCACAGCGGCGGTTTGCACTTTGCATATTCACGGCGGCGGTCTGCAAAACATTAAGCGTTGCCATTATTTCGTTAAGGGTGTACTTTTCTGCTTGCAGAATAAGCTCGTTAAGAGTTTCGGCAGAGCATACTATCGGCTTTTTCTCGCCCTTAACGGTTTTGAGTATCATAAGATTGCGGTAATGCTCGGTAAGCTCGGATAAAAGCCTTAACATATCCACCGATGAGTTATGCAGAGTGTCAAGCAGCATAAGTGCGCCTTCGCAGTCTTTCGCCTTTATCATATCGGCAAGCTTTATCAGGTAATCGTTGCCTGCCATTGAGCAAACGTGCGCCACAACCTTTTCATCAATGCTTTGACTGTTTGATGCACAAAGGTCCAAAATCGAAATGGCATCCCTCATACCGCCGTCAGCCGTGGCGGCGATAAGCGTGGCGGCATCGGGGGATAGGGTAAGACCTTCCTTTTGGGCAATGTAAACAAGGCGTTCACAAAGCTTATCTGTATCAATTCTCTTAAAATCAAATCTTTGACAACGCGAAAGAATGGTTGCCGGAAGTTTATTTACCTCAGTTGTGGCAAGAATAAAAATGACATGCTCGGGCGGTTCCTCAATGGTTTTAAGCAGTGCGTTAAATGCGGAAATCGAGAGCATATGTACCTCGTCTATAATATAAACGCGGTATTTTGCCGAGGTGGGTGTAAAGTTTACCTGCTCACGCAGTATACGGATATCATCAACACCGTTATTTGAGGCGGCGTCTATCTCGCAGATATCGGTGACCTCGCCCTGCGCTATGGCACGGCAAATTTCACATTCGCCGCAGGGATTTCCGTTTTTCGGATTTAAGCAGTTTACCGCCTTGGCTAAGATTTTGGCACAGCTTGTCTTACCCGTGCCGCGTGTACCCGTGAAAAGGTAAGCGTGAACGGTTTTCCCCGAGGAAAGCTCATTTTTGAGGGTGCTTGTGATGTGCTCCTGACCCACAACATCATCAAATGTGGTGGGACGGTATTTTCTGTAAAGCGCCTGATAAGCCATAATTTCACCGCATCTTTCTAAAAAACTTGCGCATAAAGCCGTACGAATGAACCGATTGACTGCGGCGCACAGAAATACTGCTTAATGCTGCTCGGTTCCCCGCCTGACATGGTTCACAGGTTCCCATCGCACAGGACCCGCCCATTCGCACGGCTTAACACGCAAGTTTATATGTTACGGGTATATTATAATATATATTTTTCAAATTATCAATAGTAAATGTTGAAAAAACCTACACATACTGCTATAATGATTAAAATTGCTTAACTGTATTGGAGAAACGAAGATGTCTTTTGAAAAATGGGACATATATGATGCTTCCGGCAAGCCTACCGGCAGAACCATTCCACGCGGCAGGTGCTTTTTTAAGTCGGGCGAGTATCACCTTGTGGTGCATATCTGGGTTTTATCGAGTGACGGCAGGTATCTTATCCAGCGCCGTTCCGAAAGCAAAAAGCTTATGCCCGGAGAGTGGGCTGCAACCGGCGGAGCGGCTGTATCGGGGGAGGACTCTTTTTCGGCGGCACACCGCGAGCTTGCGGAGGAACTCGGCATAGCTACCGATGAAACCACACTTAAATATCTTACCCGCATAAAGCGGAGAAACTCTTTTGTGGATGTTTACGCAACTGTTTGCGATACACCCTCAAGTGAACTCAAGCTGCAAAAATGTGAAGTTTCGGCGGCTCGGTGGGTAGACCGCGCAGAGCTTGAAAAGATGATAGAAAAAGGCGAGTTCCATAACTATGGCAATTCCTATTTCACCACCGTTTTCGGTTGTGTGGACGATTATATGAGCAGAAAGGCGGTAACTTTATGAGCGACGGTCAAAAATCCTGTGCGTATTGTCATTCCTACCTTTTTGAGGATGACGATATTGTTTACTGCCCTGTATGCGGTGCACCTCATCACAGAGAATGCTATAAAGAGATAGGCCACTGTGCTCTTGAAGAACTGCACGGCACCGAAAGGCAATATGATAAAACCGTGGCACACGAGGAAACCATACCTGCAAAGCCGGACGAAAGCAGAGCGACAACGGGTATGGTAAAGTGTGATATGTGCGGTGAGGAATATGATGAAAACGACCGCGTCTGTCCTAACTGCAACACACCCAATATGTCAAAAGTCGAGGGCTTTCAGCGCCCTGACCTTTTGGGCGGAATAGCTTCAGACACCGATATAGGCGACGGTGTCACCGCAAACGAGGCAAAGCAGTTCGTGTTTTTCAACTCTCAAAGGTATATTCCGCGGTTTGATAACTTTAAAATCGGCATAAAATCCTCGTGGAACTGGTTTGCGTTTTTCTTTCCGGCAGGCTGGATGCTCGGCAGAAAGATGTATATAAACGGAATAATAGCGGGTATGTTAAGCATTATATTCACAATGCTTTCACTCCCCTTTATGAAGCTTGTGGATTTTGGCACATATACCGATTATACAACGCTGTCGGCAAACCTTACCGAGCTTATTGTGAAGGCAGATAAGCTTGTTGTACTTGCTTTCTTTTTAAGCGGTATTCTCAGCATAGCACTTCGTATTTTCTGTGCCGCAAAGGGAGACAGAATGTATTATAAGCACGTTATAAGCACAATAAAAACCATAAAAAGCGAAAGCGCTGATGTTTCTGAGGATATTTTCCGCAAAGGCGGAGTGAGCGTATTGCTTTTTGCCGTGGGCGTGTTCGGTGTGGAAATTATCGGAAATCTTATATCATCGATGGTGATTTAAGGTGGCGTATTCGGTAATATTTTTCGACCTTGATAACACCCTGCTCGATTTTTCCTATGCCGAGGCAAAAGCCGTTAAAAAGCTTATGGCAAATCACGGTGTTTACTGCGGCAAGGCAAAAATAAAGCTTTATTCGGCGATAAATCAAGACTATTGGGAACGTTTTGAGCGCGGGGAAATCAAAAAAGAAGATATATTTGCGGGCAGATTTGAAGCCTTTACCGAAAAAATCGGTGTATCGCTTGATGCCGATATGCTTGCCGCAGAGTATTTCCCGTTGCTTGCAGAGGGGCACCGCACCGTAAAGGGTGCAAAAAGAATACTCAAATACTTAAAATCACGGGGTATAAGTGTTTATATCACCACAAACGGTGTTGCGAGAACACAGTACCGAAGACTTAAAGATTCGGGCATTGACAGATTGGTAAACGGTATTTTCGTATCCGAAACGGTGGGTTGCCAAAAGCCCGAAAAAGAGTATTTTGAATACTGCCTTAAAAGCGCCGGTATATCCGATAAGAGCTCGGTGCTTGTTATCGGCGATTCGGCGAGCTCGGATATAGCAGGCGGAATAAACGCAGGGCTTGACACCTGCCTTTATAACAGCAACGGCAAAAAACCAAAGGGTATGGCAAATTACAAAATCACAAAGCTTAAACAACTTAAAAAATTACTGTAAGGCGGACAGAATTGTCCGCCTATTATATTTTAACAGAGTGTCACATATACTATTTTGAGGTGCTTTATGATGATTTGCAGAATAGACGTACTTAAAAACAAACAGGTGGTGTGTGTGGACAGCGGTGACCTTTTAGGCTATGTTTCGGATATTGAGCTTGATACCGAAAACGGCAGGCTCGTTTCGCTTGTTATATACGGTAAACCGCGCCTTATGGGACTTATGGGCAGTAAGGACGATATAGTTATACCTTTCGGAGATATAAAGGTAATCGGACCCGAAACGGTGCTTGTTTGTACCGCTCATACCCACTGATTAAAGATTGGCTGATGTATCTGCTCGTAAAACAATGTTGTTTTTTGTTGATGTTGCACAATATACCATAAGAATATATCCGAAAAAATGGAAAAAATATTGCAAAAGTATTGAAATTAAAAAGTTTTTTTGATATAATACTTAAGGACAATCATATTCATATAAAGGAAAAGGAAAAGAATTATGCGGGATTTTTTCAATACTTTTTCATCCGAAATAAAAAATGATGCTTATAAATATTTAGGCTCGTTCTTAAACGGCGATAAGGCGGTGTTCAGGGTTTGGGCGCCGTCTGCCCGAAGTGTGAGTGTTGTAGGCAGCTTCAACGGCTGGGATAAAAACGCAAATCCCATGCACAGAATAGACGGCGGTATTTTCGAAGCAGAGATATCAGGCGTTTGCGAATTTGATACCTATAAGTATGCCGTAACCGCCGAAAACGGTAACACCGTACTTAAAAGCGACCCTTATGCACGTCATTTTGAAACCGCGCCGAATAATGCCTCAAAGCTTTATGCCGAGCATAACTACGAGTGGCAGGACAGTGCTTGGCGCCAAGCAAAAAGCACCCGCAATATATATGAATCTCCCGTAAACATATATGAGGTGCATTTAGGCTCGTGGCAAAGGTATGAGGACGGCAACACGTTTGACTATGTAACGGCTGCCAAAGCCCTTTCAAAATATGTAAAAAAGATGGGATACACTCATATTGAGCTTATGCCGCTCACCGAATACCCCTTTGAGGGTTCTTGGGGATATCAGGTAACGGGCTATTTTGCCCCCACATCAAGATACGGCACTCCCGATGATTTTAAAAGGTTCATTGATATTATGCACCAAAGCGGAATAGGTGTTATTCTTGATTGGGTTCCCGCGCATTTTCCTAAGGACGAGTTCGGTCTTTACAGGTTTGACGGCAGTGCCGCCTATGAGTACTCCGACCCGCGCAAGGGCGAGCATAAGGAATGGGGCACTGCGGTATTTGATTACGGAAAGCCGCAGGTTATGAGCTTTCTTATTTCAAGCGCCGTGTTTTTCATTAAGGAGTTCCATGTAGACGGGCTGAGGGTGGATGCCGTGGCATCGATGCTTTATCTTGACTATGCGAGGAAGGACGGCGAGTGGATACCAAATGCTTACGGCGGCAGGGAAAACCTCGATGCCGTTGAGCTTTTGCGTCAGGTTAATTCTGCCGCATTTGCCGCCGACCCCGACATTATGATGATAGCCGAGGAGTCTACTGCGTGGCCTATGGTCACAAAGCCCGCGTATGACGGCGGACTCGGATTCAATTTCAAGTGGAATATGGGCTGGATGAACGATATGCTCCGTTATATGTCACTTGATCCGCTTTTCCGCAAAAACAATCACGATTGCATAACCTTTTCGTTTTTCTATGCTTTTTCGGAAAACTTTGTGCTTCCGATTTCGCACGATGAGGTGGTTCACGGCAAATGCTCGATGATAAACAAAATGCCCGGAGAATATGAGGATAAGTTCAAATCCCTTCGCGCATTTTACGGATATATGATGGCTCACCCCGGCAAAAAGCTTTTGTTTATGGGGCAGGAGTTTGCACAGTTTATTGAGTGGGATTATAAAAAACAACTCGACTGGCTTTTGCTCGATTATGATGCGCATAAAAAAATGCAGAGCTTTGTAAAAGAGCTTAACGCTTTTTACCTTAAAACCTCGCCGCTGTTTGAGATAGACTATTCATGGGAGGGCTTTTCGTGGATATCAAGCGATGATAACGCGCAAAGCATAATATCCTTCCGCCGTACCGATAAATCGGGCAACGAAATTATATGTGTATGCAATTTTGTACCGGTATCAAGAAGCGGCTACCGTATAGGTGTGCCCAAAGCGGGAAAATATAAGGCTGTGTTCTCAACCGACCTCACAAAATACGGCGGTACTACCGAAAGCCTGATGGCGTTCACAAGCGAAAAGATACCGATGCACGGTTATGAAAATTCCGTTGCGATAGAAATACCTGCGCTCTCGGTCACTTATTACAAAGTGCCTAAAACCGGCAGAAAACAAAAAAGCTAAATTATAAAGCTTGGGAGATGTTACCGTGGCAAAGAAGAAAAAATGTGTGGCAATGCTGCTTGCGGGAGGTCAGGGAAGCCGACTCGGTGTGCTTACCGGCAAGATAGCCAAGCCCGCCGTACCTTACGGCGGTAAATACCGTATAATAGACTTTCCGCTCTCAAACTGCATAAACTCGGGAATTGATACGGTTGGTATTCTTACCCAGTATAAGCCGCTCGAGCTTAACGATTATGTAGGCTCAGGCAAACCGTGGGATCTTGACAGAACGGGCGGCGGTGTTCACATTCTGCCCCCGTATCAGGGGCAAAAGGGCGGCGACTGGTATAAGGGCACAGCCAACGCAATTTATCAAAATCTTGAGTTTATCGAAAGATACGATCCCGAGTATGTGCTCATACTTTCCGGCGACCATATCTATAAAATGGATTATTCGCTTATGATATCTCAGCATAAGCAAACGGGTGCGGCATGCACTATTTCGGTGCTTGAGGTACCTTATGACGAGGCGTCGCGTTTCGGCATAATGAACACCAATGAGGACGGCAGTATCTACGAGTTTGAGGAAAAGCCGAAAAATCCGAAAAGCAATCTTGCATCTATGGGAATATATGTATTCTCATTCGATAAGCTTAAAAAATATCTCACCGCGGATGCAAAAAATCCCGATTCCTCAAATGATTTCGGTAAGGACGTTATTCCGCTGATGCTCGGCAACGGCGAAAAAATGATGGTATACCGTTTTGCCGATTATTGGAAAGATGTGGGCACCGTTGATTCGCTTTGGGATGCAAATCTTGATTTATTAAATCCCAAAATAGACCTTAATCTTTCGGATAAAAAATGGCGCATTTATTCGCGCGCGGGCAATTTCCCGCCGCAGTATGTCGATGAAAACAGTCAGGTTGAGAATTCTCTTATAACCGATGGCTGTGAGGTTTTCGGCAGTCTTGATTATTCAATACTTTTTGAAAATGTTACGGTTGAAGAGGGCGCTGTTGTTGATTATTCACTCGTTATGCCGGGTGCGGTTATTAAAAAGGGTGCAAAGGTTAAATATGCAATAATCGCCGAAAATGCGGTGATAGGCGAGAATGCCGAGGTGGGCTGTGAGCCTTTCGGTACGGAAACCGATGAATGGGGCATAACCGTTGTGGGCTCGGGACTTGATATCGGCAAAAACGCAAGGATAGGTGCCAAAAAAATGGTAACCGATAATGTTAAGGAGGGTGAAATAGTATGAGAACATCTACTGTCGCGGGACTGATTTTCGCAAATACCTCCGATGAGCTTTTAGGTGATATCACAAACCTGCGTTCTATGGCCTCCGTGCCCATAGGCGGAAGATACAGAATAATTGATTTTGCCCTCTCAAATATGGTAAATGCCGGCATAACGGATATCGGTATAATCACCACACGAAACTACCGCTCACTTATGGACCACGTGGGAAGCGGCATTGCTTATGACCTTGACCGTAAAAGCGGCGGTCTTCGTATCCTGCCGCCGTATAATAACGCTAAGGTTAAGAAGTATCACGGTGTTATCGAGCCTATTATGGGCAATATAGATTTTGTTGAGAGAAGCAAGGCGGATAATCTTGTTTTGTGCGCGGGTGACTTTGTAGCCAATATCGACCTTGAGGCCGCAATTAACGCGCATATTAAGAGTGATGCCGATATAACGGTTGTTTACACTTCCGGCAAAAGCCCCGACCGTCACGAAAGCACAATGCTTTTAGAGCTTGAAGGCGACACCGTTAAAAATATTGATTTTTCGAAAAAATCCGTAAAGGATGCAAACTATTCGATAGGAACCTCCATAATAAAAATGGATGCTTTTCTCTCCCTCATAAAAGAAGCAAACAAGAATAAGGTTGCCGATTTTAACCGCGGCATTACCGCTAAAAATGTGGGCAAGCTTAAGATTTGCGGCTTTAAGCACACAGGTGCCGTTTATATTATGGATAGCTTTAAAACCTATTATGATGCCAATATGGCATTTATAGATAACGGTGTAAGGCACGACCTTTTAAGCCTTAACCGCCCCATTCTCACCAAAACGCGTGACGATATGCCCACCCGTTACGGTACAAAGGCAAAGGTCAGCGGCAGTATTGTGGGAGACGGCTGTATAATAGACGGCACCGTTAAAAACAGCGTTCTTTTCCGCGGTGTAAAGGTTAAAAAGGGCGCCGTGGTTGAAAACAGTATTATTATGCAGGAAGCCACGGTAGAGGAAAACGCACACCTCTGCTTTGCGGTTACCGATAAAAACTCTACAGTGGAGAGCGGTAAAAAAATATCGGGCAGTGCGGAAAATATTTTTTATTTAGGTAAAAAGCAGATGTTATAAACAGGAGGATGTTATGAAGGTTTTATTTGCTTCAAGTGAGGCGTATCCGTTTGCGATGTCGGGCGGACTTGCCGATGTTGCGGGTGCGCTTCCCAAAGCACTCAGGAAAAGGCTTATAGGCTGTAGGGTTATTATGCCGCTTTATAAGTGTGTAAGTGAGGAAATGCGCTCAAAAATGAGCTTTATATGCAGTATAACCGTTCCCGTTTCGTGGAGAAGACAGTACTGCGGCGTATTCGAGGCGCATATAGACGGCGTGATTTACTACCTTATAGACAATCAGTATTATTTCAACCGTGACGGACTTTACGGTTTTTATGATGATGCCGAGCGTTACGCCTTTTTCTCGCGTGCCGTACTTGAGGTTATTCCGCATATAGGGTTTACCCCCGAAATAATTCACTGCAACGATTGGCAGACGGCGATGATACCGGTGTATCTGAACGAGATTTACCGCAGTAACGGTTTATATACCGATATAAAAACCGTTTTCACCATTCATAACATTCAGTATCAGGGCAAGTACGGTATGGAGCTTTACGGCGATGTACTGGGACTTCCCGAGGGCAGAGAGAGCATAGTTGAATACGATAACTGTGTAAACCTTATGAAGGGCGCCATTCAGTGCGCCGATAAGATAACCACCGTTTCTCCCACCTATGCAAAAGAGATACTTGACCCGTATTACTCCCACGGTCTTGATCCGATACTTAAGCAGTTCACATATAAGCTCACGGGTATTGTAAACGGTATCGACTACGATGTTTACAATCCCGAAACCGATAAGATAATTTATAAAAATTATTCCGCCGAGGATATGAGCGGAAAGAGTGTAAATAAGGAATGTCTGCAAAAAGAGATGGGGCTTCCCGTAAAGAATGTTCCCGTAATCGGTATCGTAACGCGTCTTGTAAAGCATAAGGGAATAGACCTTGTAAAGCGAGTTTTTGAGGATATGATAAAACGGGATATTCAGTTTGTTGTTTTAGGCTCGGGCGAATGGGA
>JAZUGP010000031.1:0-43009 GCA_045641225.1 Acutalibacteraceae bacterium | reverse complement strand
CTTTTGTCTTGGTAGACAAAAGTGCTTTTTTGCATGGCCCGCCCGAAGGGATTCGGTCTCGCACTGCGGTGCTCGGTCCCTCGGCGGCTCTGACAGTCCACCGGACTGTCATTCACTACCGCCTCGCTTTCGAATCCCTTCCCGTTTTTGCAAACGAAAAAATAAGAGCAGTAACTTGCGTTACCACTCTTATTTTTTGGCCCGCCCGAAGGGATTCGAACCCCCAATCTCCAGAATCGGAATCTGCTGCGTTATCCAATTGCGCCACGGGCGGAAATACAAGCCGATTTATCGGCTTGATATAGTATTCAGTTGTAACCGTTGGGGTTATTCTTCTGCCAGCGCCAGGTATCCTCACACATCTCCTTGATGCCGTAAACCGCCTCCCAGTTAAGCAGTGCTTTTGCCTTTGAGGCATCAGCATAAACCTCATCGGGGTCGCCGGGTCTTCTCGGATCGATAACAAAGGGTATCTCAATGCCCGAAGCCGCGCTGAAAGCATCTTTAAGCTGTAAAACACTCGTTCCGTTGCCGGTGCCGAGGTTTATTTCCTCGCAGGCGGTGTTTTCAAGTACCCAGCCTACCGCCTTAACATGACCTACGGCAAGGTCCACAACATGGATGTAATCTCTGACGCCGGTGCCGTCAACAGTATTGTAATCGTTGCCGAAAACATGAAGCTTTTCGAGCTTTCCGACAGCCACCTGCGCTATGTAGGGCATAAGGTTGTTGGGAATACCCTTGGGGTCCTCACCTATTGTGCCGCTCTTGTGGGCGCCTATCGGGTTAAAATAGCGGAGTATCGCAACAGACCAGCTGTTATCCGAAGCATAAAGGTCGCGCAGGATATCCTCTATAAAGAGCTTCGTTCTGCCGTAAGGGTTGATAGCGCCCGTGGGCATACCCTCCTTAAGCGGCATTTCCTTTGCAACGCCGTAAACCGTGGCGGACGACGAAAAAACGATTTTTTTAACATTAAACTCGGTCATAACCTCGATAAGACTTAATGTGCTTTCAAGGTTGTTTGTGTAGTATTTTATCGGCTCTCTCACCGATTCACCCACCGCTTTAAGTCCGGCGAAATGAATTACGGCTTCAATTTTGTTTTCATTGAAAATCTTTCTTAATGCACCTTTATCTCTGACATCGTTTTCGTAAAACTTAACACTTTTTCCGGTTATTTTTTCAACACGGCAAAGCGATTCTTTTGAGCTGTTATCAAGGTTATCAATTACAACGATTTCATAACCTGCGTTCAGCATTTCAACAACTGTGTGACTGCCGATATATCCGGCACCACCCGTAATTAAAACTGCCATAATATCTCCTCCGAAACATACTTATTTAATTATACAGTAGATGGGTTAAAAGTCAAGCAAAAGCAAAACGAATTGACTTTTAAAGTGCCGTAGTTATAATATAAAAATATAAGGGGGAATTATTTATGATATGGTACGCATCGGTGATGTTTGCCGTTTGTCTTATTTTTGCGGCGATGGCTGTAAAAAGCTTTATGCAAAAGGGGTATCTGTTCAACAACGCGTATATCTATTCCACAAAAGAGCAACGCGATAATATGGATAAAAAGCCGTATTACATACAAAGCGGAGTTGTTTTCTCAATACTTTCCGCGGCAATGCTTGCTGACGGACTTAATTTCATATTTAAAAAGAATTATTTTGTGATAGCCGCCATTATACTGTTTACCGCCGCACTGATATATGCCGTGGTTTCATCAATTATTATTGCCAAAAAGCACTGATTTCATATATAAATATAAGAATGCCTGCCGAAAAAAATCCGGCAGGCATTCTTTTGTTATTCGCCCTTTTTTGCTATTGCTATTGCGAGGTCGTCAAGCTGAAGCTTGTCAACACCCGCGGGTGCGCCCGACATAAGCTCGCTTGAGTTTGCAACCTTCGGGAACGCGATAACGTCACGTAAAGACTCACATTCGCACATTATCATACAAAGTCGGTCAAGACCGATTCCCATACCTCCGTGCGGCGGAGCGCCGTACTTAAACGCACCGGTCAAAAATCCGAATTTCTGTTCGGCTTCCTCATCCGAAAGGCCGAGGGCATTGAACATATGCTTCTGAAGCTCGGGGTCGGTTATTCTTATTGAGCCGCTCGAAAGTTCGGTGCCGTTAAGCACTAAATCGTAGGCATTGGCAAAAACCTTTTCGGGGTCGGAATCAAGATAGGGGATACATTCGTCAAGCGGCGAGGTGAACGGGTGATGCATCGCATCGTAGCCGCCGGTTTCCTCGTTGTATTCAAAGAACGGGAACTCGGTAATCCAGAGGAAATTAAACTGATTAGGTATTATATCAAGGCGCTTTGCAACGGTAAGACGGAGTGCTCCGAGTACCGGAAGCACAACACTTTTCTTATCCGCAACGATAAGCAAAACGTCACCCTTTTCAAAGTCAAGGCGCTCATAAATCGCCTTAAGCTCGTCCTCGGTCATAAACTTTGCAAAGGAGCAGCTCGGCTCATCATCCACGAAACGCGCAAAGGCAAGGCCCTTTGCACCGATACCCTTGGCATCCTCCGTGAGCTTGTCGATTTCTTTTCTTGTGTAAACTGCGGCGGCATTTTTGGCGTTTATCGCTCTTACCGTTCCGCCTGAGCTTACGGCACCGCTGAACACACTGAAGCCGCAGTTTTTAACAATATCCGAAATGTCCTTAATTTTCATATCAAAGCGGGTATCGGGCTTATCCGAGCCGTAGTTGTTCATGGCATCGGTATATGTCATACGCGGCAGGGGAGTGGGGATATCAACACCGAGTATATCCTTAAACAGGCGCTTAACAAAGCCTTCGGCGATTTTGAAAATATCCTCGCGCTCAACAAAAGACATTTCAAGGTCTATCTGTGTAAACTCAGGCTGTCTGTCGGCACGCAGGTCTTCGTCACGGTAACAGCGGGCAAGCTGCATATAACGGTCAAAGCCCGAAAGCATAAGCAGCTGCTTATACATCTGCGGGGACTGCGGCAGGGCAAAAAAGCTGCCTTTGTGCACGCGGGAGGGAACAAGATAATCACGCGCACCCTCCGGTGTGGATTTTATAAGGGTGGGGGTTTCGATTTCGATAAAACCGTTTTCATCAAAATAGTCTCGCGTAACCTTTGCAATTCTGTGACGCATAAGTATATTTCTCTGCAACGGTTCGCGGCGAAGGTCAAGATAACGGTATTTAAGGCGAAGCTCCTCGTTTGCGTTTGTATCCGGCAGTATCTCAAAGGGAGGAGTTTGTGACTCGCCTAATATTTTAAGCTGTTTTACCTCGATTTCAATATCGCCGGTGGGGAGCTCGGGGTTAACAGAAGAACGCTTCCTCACAACACCCTGAGCCATCAGCACATACTCACTGCGCACGCTTCCGGCCTTTTCAAACACCGCCTTATCGGTGGTATCGTCGAAGGCGAGTTGGATAATTCCGGTGCGGTCGCGCAGGTCAATGAATATAAGACCGCCGAGGTCTCTTTGACGCTGTGTCCAGCCGCAAACTACTACGGTTTCGCCGATTTTTTCATTTGTAAGCATTCCGCAATAGTCGGTACGCTTCATACCGTCAAGTCTGTCAAGTTTCAAGAAAAACACCTCTGAAAATATTAAAGAATAGAGTTTTCAAGCTCTGTAAGTGCCGCATCGGTCTGTATTTCGATAAATCGGTCGGATAAATCATCAAGACCGACCTCGGTAATATCACCGGTTGACATATTTTTAAGGTTTGCACGGTTGCTTTCAAGCTCGTTATCGCCCAAAACAAGTGTGTAGGCGGCACCGATTTTATCGGCAAATTTCATTTGTGCTTTAAGACCTCTGCCGCATATATCGGTTTCGGTACGCACACCGTCAGCACGGAGAGTCGCACAAAGCTCGGTTGCTTTAAGTGCCGCGGCATCTCCCATCGGGGCAATATACAACTCGCATTTTTCGGCAGGCGGCAGTTCGCACTGCTGGGAATTAAGTAAAAGCATAAGGCGTTCGATACCCATCGCAAAACCAAGGGCAGGGGTGTTTGCACCGCCCATCTGCGCGATAAGGCCGTCGTATCTTCCGCCGCCGCAAACCGTTGACTGCGCACCTATATCGCCCGAAACAAATTCGAATACGGTTTTTGTGTAGTAGTCAAGTCCTCTTACAATGTGCGGATTAACGGTGTAGTTTATTCCCGCGGCATCAAGATGAGCCTTAACTCCGTCAAAATGCTCTCTGCATTCATCACAAAGATAATCGAGAACAACGGGTGCGCCCTCGGCGATTTTTGAGCATATCGGAGACTTGCAGTCAAGTATGCGCATCGGATTCCTTGAAAGACGCTCTCTACAGGTATCGCAAAGCTCGTCAACATTTTTTTCAAAGTAGGCCTTAAGCGCCTCGTGGTATTTTTTGCGGCACTCGGGACAGCCTATGGAGTTTATCTCAAGCGAGATTTTTTTAACACCTATATTTTCGAGCACCTGCTTTGCAAAGGCTATCATTTCGGCATCGGCGGCAGGCTCTTTTGCGCCGTAGCATTCGGCACCGAACTGATGAAACTCCCGCAGTCTTCCCGCCTGAGGCTTTTCGTAACGGTAACAGCCGCCGATATAGCAAACCTTAAGCGGCAACGCGGCGTTTAAAAGCGAGTGTTCTATAACACTTCGCGCAACACCGGCGGTAAGCTCGGGGCGCAAGGTTATCGAGCGGTCACCCTTATCGAGAAAGGTATACATTTCTTTTTGAACAACATCGGTGGTGTCACCCACATTGCGGCTGAAAACCTCGGTGTGTTCAAACACAGGCACTCTTATTTCGTTAAACCCGAAAATACGGGCATTTTCAAGCATTGTTGACTCAACAAACTGCCACTTGTGAGACTCCTCGGGCAGAACGTCGTTTGTGCCCTTTACGGCACGGTTTATCTCTGACATATTTTATTACTTCTCCGTATTATGATTTTTTAACTATTTCGCGCCAATCAAGGTCGCCTCGCTCAAGACCGTGGATAAGCACCTCGGCGGTAGCAATGTTTGTGGCAAAGGGGATATTGTGAACATCGCAAAGGCGGAGAAGAGCGCTTACATCGGGGTCATTGGGCTTTGGGTCGAGCGGATTGCGGAACATAAGCAACAGGTCGATTTCGTTACAGCCTATGCGTGATGCTATCTGCTGAGCACCGCCCTGTGAACCGTCTAAAAAGCGAACAATATCAAGTCCCGTTGCCTCTGAAACAATTTTTCCGGTAGAGCCGGTGGCAACGAGGTTATGGTGACTTAAAATACCGCAGTATGCGATACAGAACTGTACCATAAGCTCCTTTTTGGCATCGTGTGCAATTAGTGCGATTGTCATAGAAATATACCCCTTTTCATATCTTTTCAGGTTTAGGTAACCTTATATTTTCATTGCAAAGCCTTGCGGCAATGCGCATAAAAGCCTTCATGCTTTTTCCCCTTTTTTTAAGTCGGCGGTTTATCGGAAGCAAAGCAAGCTCATCGGATAGAGGAACTATTCCCAAAAGCCGCAGTCCCGAGCGGTCGATGATATCGTCAATATTCGGGTAAACCTTTTTATATACCCTCTCGGCGTCAAACTTGTTAAGAACAAGCCTCGGGGCTTTAAAGGTTTTCGGAAGACTGTCGCATACCACCCGCGCGTCCCTTACCGAAACGGGGTCGGGATTGCAAACCGCTATATAGTTTATATCTTCACCGAGTGCGCCGTAAAGAGAAAAATCGGCACCGGCGGGGAAGTCGAGAATTATCACATCGTATTGATTTTTAAGCTTATCAAGCAATAGGGCAAACTTATCTTTATCAATTTCGGTCGGTTCCAAAGGAGCCGGCATCAAAAACACAAGGTCACCGGAGGGCACCCTGTAGATGCAGTCCTCAAACGAGCTTTTGTTAAGCGCATCGGAAAGGTCAAAAACTATATCACCGTCAAGCCCGAAGTATATGTCAAGACATCGCAGTCCCGCATCAAGGTCTATAACGAGTACCTTTTTGCCCAAATGTTCAAATGCGAGCGAGAGTGCGGCGGAAAAGGTTGATTTGCCCGTGCCGCCTTTGCCCGAGGTTACACCGAGTATCAAAGCTACCATCCTTTCCTCTTGCAAAATTTCTTAAAAAGTTATTTTATCACAAAAAGCACGATATGTCAATTAAGCACAACATAGGGCGTATCGGTATTTTTTTCGGTTGCGCTGTCCATAAAATAGGCGTCAAGCAGGTTGCGTACTATAGCACCTGCCGATGTGCCCGAGTCACCGTGCTCAAGGATAACCGAAATCGCTATCTGCGGTTTATCATAGGGCGCGAAAACGATATATGTGCTGTGGTCGGCACCGCTGTCGGTCTGGGAGGTTCCGGTTTTACCTCCTATGGTTATGGGATAATCACTGAAAACGCGGCTTCCGGTACCGTCAACCGTAACCGAGTGCATGCCTTCCTTTATGGCCTTAAGTGTGGCTTCGCTTATTTCAACGGTATTTACAACCTCCGGCTTGCAGGTATCATAGGTCTTTGAAAGGTCGTAGGACATAACCTTATCTATAAGTGTTGCACGGTAGTGTGTGCCGCCGTTTGCAAAGGTGGCGGCATAGTTTGCAAGCTGGAGCGGAGTAAAGGCGTTAAGCTGACCTATTGATATCTGTAAGGTGTTACCGTCAAGCGTGTTGCTTTTAGGCTCTACCAGTATTCCCTTACTGTCGTTTACCTCAACACCGGTCTTTACACCCAGACCGAACTGCTTGAAATAATCGGTAAGCATAACCGAGCCGACTCTCCTGCCGAGCTCATAAAAGAAATAGTTGCAGCTTTTTGAAAGCGCCGTCTTAAGGTCGATAAATCCGTGATAGTGTAAGCAGCGCGGCTGATATTCCGAAAAGTAGTCATAGGTTTGAACGCATTTTATCATTTCGCCTGCTTGATAAAGGTTATGCTCCATAGCCGCAGTTGCAACTATCGGCTTTATTGTGGAGCCTATCGGGTAAACACCCATAAACGCGCGGTCGGTAAGCGGCTTGTCGGGGTCTGCGTTGAGGGCTTCTATATCCTGACTTAAGGTTGCGGTATCGTAACTCGGATAGTTGGCAGAGCAAATAACTCCGCCCGAGCTCACGTCCACCATAACCGCGCTTCCGGCTTTCACGGTGCCGCCGTGCGCCTTAAGGTCGGTGATTACCGATTTAAGCGAGTCCTGAGCGGTGCGCTGAATGGCTTTATCCATAGTGAGCATAACTGTTTTACCCGAAACGGGCGCTTTGGTTATCTCGCTTTTAATTATGTTGCCCGAGGCATCTATGTAATAGGTTATCTCGCCGTCCTTACCGCGGAGCAGGTCCTCGGCATAGTATTCTATACCGCTCACACCCACCTTGTCGTTATACGAGTATCCGCGTGCCTTGTAGTTTTCGCCGCTCGTTTCGTTGTCCCAGTCCTCCTCGTATATAGGACCTATCGAGCCGATAAGGTTTACTGCAAGGGTGGTGTCCACATACTGCCTGAAAGGAGCTATATCCACAGTAACACCGTTTAAAAACAGTCCCGATTCGCAAACCGTACGCATTATCTCGGTGGGTACGTCCTCGGCGAAGGTGTAGGGATACGAAATGGAAAAATCCGCGAGCTGCATACTGTAGCGCACACCCATAATAAGCCGCTGTTCATCGGGGGTGTAGTTTTCAAGACCGTAGTTTTCCACCATACGTGCATAGCAGTTTTCAGCCGTGGCATAGTCGGCAAGACCGAGTATTTTCAAAAGCTTTTTGTGGCTTTCGTCCTGCTTGTAGCCATAGGGCGCGGTTTTTTCGAGCGGCAGCTTGTCCACCCACTCCACATCCTTTTCGGAAAGCAGATTTATAAGTGTTAAAATAGTGTTGTTAACGTTCTTTTTAAAATAAGCCTTGTTGAAAACTATATTGTAACCGTCACGGTTTACGGCAATCTGTCTGCCGTAGCGGTCAAGTATTTCACCTCTCGGGGCTTTGAGCACGGCGGTGCGCACCGAGGTGCTTCCTGCGGCGGAGGAATATCTGTCGGCATATATCACCTGCAGGGAATAAAGCCTTAAGGTGTATAAAAGCATAAATATTATCAGCAGTACCGAAAGCACCGTAAGTGCGGTCTGCCTGTCCTTTTTAAACGGCAAAACAAATCACCTCCCGTGATTTTATGAAAACTTTTTGAAAAGATATTTTTCAAGATAATAAAACGGTATTACGAACACCGCCGTGATGAGTGCGGATGGTAAAAGGGTATAGAGCAGGTACGAAAAACTCTGTTTAAGGGTGTTTTTAAAGGCAAAAAAGATAAGCCATTTGAGACCGAAATAAAATGCCGAGCCTATAAGTCCCACCGCGATGGCACAGCGGATATTGTTGTTGAACATATAGTGAAGCATAACCGCAACAAAAAGCGCGATTATAACAAAACACACCGTATTGAAAAACGAGCCCGTTGAAGCATCACTGTCGGCAAAAATGCCGAGAATTATTCCGCTTACCGCCGCCGTCCATTCACCCGAAAACATACAAAAAGCGATAAGCAGGGAAAGTATAAGAAAAGGGGTCGCCGAGGAAATCTTTATAAGAGGACTCACACCGCGGTCAACAAAATACAAAACCGCAAAAAGCAGAGCATTTAAAAAGTATAAAGCAAGCGACTTTTTTCTGCCTTCGGTCATTGCTCCTCCTCCTCGGGTATTATTCCGCCCTGCCCGTTAAATGAGGTTATCACCATAACACCGCGGATTTCGTCAAGGTCCGCAAAGGGCTTTATATCGGCATAAATCGAGGTGTTGTATTTATCTGTGCCGATGGCATCTATTGAGCCTATAAGCAAGCCCTCGGGGAAGATGCCCTCACCGGAGGTGATAACATAGTCACCCACCGCCACGGTGCAGGAGCGTGCGAGATTTTCTAATCTGCACAGTCCCTTTTCGGCAAGGTCTAAATTGCCGGTTATTATTCCCGAATCGTTTGTGCGGTTGTTTAAGGCACCTGCGCAAAGCTCGGTTGAAAGAATTGTGGTAACCTTACTTGTGGTAAGCCCCACCTCGCTTATGTATCCCACAAGTCCCGCATCGGTAATAACGGGGTCGTAAAGCGATATATCCGAAAGCGAGCCTTTATTTATCACAAAGCCTTTGAAAGCATCGCCGTTATCCCGCGAAATCAAAAGTGCGTTGCACATAACAAGGTCGGGACTTTTCTCCTTTATTTCAAGGTATTGCTTGTAAAAATCATTATCGGATTTCATCTGCTCGTAATCGGCAACCTTTTCGCGAAGCTCATTAAGCTGTGACTTAAGGTCGGCGTTTTCAAGCATAAGACGGTTACCGTCACGGTAGGCGGCGGAGAAATCCGATATACTGTTTTTTATTGCCGCGGCAACCTGCTTAAAGGGAGCCGTAACAGCACCGGCAATATCGGTCTGCGGAGCCATACGCTCTCCGATAAACAGAAATAATGCCGATACAGCCACTATCAAAGCGAAAATAAATACAATTATTTTAAACTGTCTGCTTTTAAAGAAAAAGCGCATCTCAAACTTCTCCTATCTGAATCTTCTGCCTCTGCGGAAAACATATTTATCAAATCCGCCGTCAGATTCAAGCCTTTTTGCAGTGCCTAACACCACGCAGTCAAGCGGGTTTGCGGCAACCGTTACCGGCATACCCGTTTCTTCCGCTATAAGCTCTGCCAATCCGCGCAAAAGCGCACCGCCGCCGGTAAGTGTTATGCCGGTGTCGATTATATCCGCCGAAAGCTCAGGCGGAGTTTTTTCGAGTGTGGAACGGATGGTGTCTATTATCTGTGAAATCGGGTCCGCCATCGCGTTACGCACCTCTTCGGAATTGATTATGATGTTTTTGGGAAGACCGTCAACAAGGTTTCTGCCTTTAATCTCCACCGAGGTTTCATCGGGGTATGGCTTTGCGGAGCCTATATCTATCTTTATCTGCTCGGCGGTGCGTTCACCTATGAGCAGACTGTGTTTCTTTCTTATGTAGTTTATTATGGCTTCGTCAAGGTCGTCACCGCCCACACGGAGAGACTGCGCGGTAACAATGTCACCGAGTGAAATTACCGCAACCTCACTTGTGCCGCCGCCGATATCAACTATCATATTACCTCTTGCGTCCCAAACGGGAAGTCCGGCACCTACCGCCGCCGCCATAGGCTCCTCAACGAGGTCTATATCGGTGGCACCTGCCTGCTTTGCGGCATCGTAAACGGCACGGCTTTCAACCTCGGTAACACCCGAGGGGATACATATAACCATTCTCACACGCGAAAAAACCGAGCCCTTAAGGGCAACGCGTATAAATCTTTTAAGCATTGCGGCGGTAACATCGAAGTCGGCGATAACGCCGTCCTTTAACGGGCGCACCGCAACAATGGAACCGGGGGTTCTGCCTATCATTTCCTTTGCCTCGCGGCCCACGGCGCGTACCGCGTCATTCCTCATATCGTAGGCAACAACCGATGGCTCACGCATAATAATGCCCTTGCCCTTTATGCAAACGAGTGTGTTTGCGGTGCCGAGGTCAACACCAATATCTCTTGTAAACATTTATCAAAACTCCTTTTATTGCTGCTTTGCTTCGGGAACAATAAGGCTTATTGCAGAGTGGAGATTTTCTATCAAGACCTCATCTGCGCCCTCACTGTATTCACCGTCAAGCGTCCAGGCAACATCTTTGCCGCCGATAACCTTAATGCTTTTTGTGTGGAAAAACTCTATGCCCTCGCGGTTTAAATCCTTGCGGAGTATACCGTCCACCATAGATTGCAGAACAACGAGGTTTTTCGGGCTTCTTATGAGGAGCACCTCAAAAAGTCCGTCATTCAGCTCAACCGCCGCCTTATCAAACTTAACAACACCGCCAACCGACATTGAGTTTGAAACCGCACCGAAGAGGAAATCACCCTCAACCGTTCTGTCGTCAGCCTCAAACCTTAAATGCACAGGCTTTATATTGCCGAGACTTTTTATTCCCTCAATAAGGTATGCCGCCTGCCCCAAAACGTTTTTTATATCCTGAGGTGCAGAATACGATGCTTCGGTAAAGGCACCGAATGAGGCGGTGTAAATAAAGTTTTTTTCACCGAAACGGCCTATATCGAGTGTGATGTGTTTGCCGTTTGTGATATCAAGCGCCGCCTGCTTTATATTGCGCGAAATATTTATGCTTGAAGACCATTCGTTGAGTGTTCCCGAGGGGATATAACCTATATCGCACTTAATGTTTGCGTTCATAAGTCCCGTTATAACCTCGTTTAAGGTGCCGTCGCCTCCGCAGACCACTATGAGCGGATACTCGCCGTCTTTGAGTGTTTGGACCCGCTTTGTGGCATCGGCGCGATCCTTAGTGGGGTAAACGGTGATTTCGTATCCCGCATCCGAAAGTATACGCACTACCGAAAGCAGCTCAGTACGCATTTTCGCCTTGCCCGAGCAGGGGTTTACGATAAGTAAAACCTTATTGTTCATAAAAATCTCCTATCTGTAGTCAATCGGGAGGGTTGCCGCGGCGTTTAAGGATTCGTCCGAAACATTCCCGTCAGTATATTCGTAATAGCCCTGAACTCCGACCATTGCGGCATTGTCGCCGCAGTATTTAAGCTCGGGGAAATAAAGCTTTATATTTCTCTTTTCGCATTCCTCGGTAAACCTTTTTCTCAGCTCGCTGTTTGCCGAAACACCGCCTGCGATAACAAGGGTATCCAATCCGGTTTTTTCGGCGGCTTTTAATGTTTTGTCAATCAGTATATCGCAAACCCGTTTTCTCACCGTGGCGCACATAACCGGCACGTCAACCTCCTCGCCCTTTTGCGAAAGGTTGTGCACCGTGTTTATAACCGCGGTTTTAAGTCCCGAAAAGCTGAAATTGTATTCACCCTCTGTGTGTGGTACCGGCAAAGGATATTTTTTAAGGTCGGGCACGGTTGCAACCCTATCGAGATTTACACCTCCGGGGTAGCATAGTCCCAATGTTCTTGCGGCTTTGTCAAAGCATTCTCCCGCCGCATCATCAAGCGTTGTACCGAGTATCTTAAAGCTTGTGTAACCGTTTACCTTAACGAGCGCCGTGTTCCCGCCCGAAACCGCAAGGCACAAAAACGGCGGTTTTAAATCGGGGTGGGTGATGTAGTTGGCGGCGATATGCGAGCGCAGATGATGTACCGGAATAAGCGGAACATTAAGCGAAAGCGCAAGCCCCTTTGCAAAATTAACACCTACAAGCAGTGCGCCTATAAGTCCCGGTGCAAAGGTCACGGCAACGGCATCGATATCACCGTAGGTAACACCGGCATCCGAAATTGCCTTATCGCATACGGCACTTATTGCCTCGGTGTGCCGCCTTGATGCGATTTCGGGCACCACACCTCCGTAGATTTTATGTTCTTCTATCTGGGTTGCAACAACATTTGAAAGAACCTCACGCTCTCTGCATACCGCAACCGAGGTTTCATCGCAGGATGATTCTATGCTTAAAATCAACATTTTACAAACTGAACCTTCTTGTCATTATTATCGCGTCCTCACGGGGATTTTCATAAAAGCTTTTGCGAAGTCCCTCTTTTTTAAAGCCGTGCTTGCCGTAAAGCGAAACGGCGGCGGTGTTGGATTCGCGCACCTCAAGTGAAACAAATTCGAGATTATGCTCTTTTGCGTATTCGGTAATATAAATCATCAAAAGGTCGCCCAATCCTTTTTTTCTGAAATCGGATTTAACCGCCACATTTGTGATATAACCCTCACCGCATACAACCGTTAGCCCTGCGTAGCCGACTGCATTATCACCTTTTCGTACCGCGGCAAACACAGTGCTGTTGTCAAAGGACTCAAAAAGTGCGTTTTCACTCCAAGGTAAGGTAAAGCATTCACTTTCGATTTCGGCGAGCTGTTTTAAATCGGATTTACCGCAAAGCGACACCGAAAAGCCGGTGAAAAATCCGTTAAACAGCATACGGTTGATTCCTTTTATTATGCTGTTTTTACAGCCGATATAGGCTTCGAGCGGCAAACCGTAGGGGTCGGGTATACCGCCGCCCAAAACGGTGATTTTTTCGGGGCTCACACCCATATTTTCAAGCGCGGTTTTATGGGCGCTTGTCATACAAATGATTTTATTCGCCTTGGCGTCCTTTTGCGAAAAGGTTTTTGAAAGGTGGGCGGAAATGTCAACACCCGACAGCGCCATGGCCTTTACCGCGTTTTCGCTTGCCGGCATTCCCGAAACGGAAAACCCCGCACTTGATACATTCAGATTTTTTATATTAAGCGAGGCAAGGTAGCCGCATGCCATGGGACTGCGGCAGGTATTACCCGTGCACACAAAAACAACATTCATAGCCTAACCCTTTGCTTTAAGCCAATTTTCACCGAAGCTTGCATCCGCCGTGAGCTTAACCTTAAGGCTTGCGGCATTTTCCATTTCCTCGGTGAGTATCTTGACGGCAAGTTCTTTTTTGCTTTCGGGACATTCAACGATAAGCTCATCGTGTACCTGAAGTATCAGCTTTGCCTCGGGTAATTCTTTTAAAAGGCGGTTTGATACATTTATCATCGCGATTTTGATTATATCGGCGGCGGTACCCTGAATGGGCGCGTTGCGGGCAACCCTTTCACCGAATGCCCTGAGCATTCCGTTTGATGAGGAAAGCTCGGGCAGATATCTTCTCCTGCCGAAAGCGGTGGTAACAAAACCGTCCTTTTTGGCGCGTGCGATAACATCGTCCATATATGCCGCAACACCCTTGTAGGTGGCAAGATAGTTTTTGATGTAGCGGTCGGCTTCGGCACGGCTTACGCCTATATCCTTTGCAAGCGAAAAGGCGCCTATGCCGTAAACTATACCGAAGTTTACCGCTTTCGCCCTGCTTCTCATAACGGGAAGTACCATACTCACCGGTATATCGAATACCTCCGATGCGGTAACGGTGTGAATATCGGTGCCGCTTTCAAATGCCGCTTTCATGGTTTCATCGTTTGCAATAGAGGCGAGAACACGCAGCTCTATCTGTGAATAGTCGGCATCGCATAAAACACAGCCGTTTTCGGCGATAAAGTATTCGCGTAAGCGTTTGCCCTCCTCGGTGCGCACGGGAATATTTTGGAGATTAGGCTCAAGTGAGCTTATTCTGCCGGTGCGCGCTTCGGTCTGGTTAAAGGTGGTGTGTATCCTGCCGTCCGCCGCTATTTTTTCAAGCAGACCGTCACAGTAGGTCGATTTAAGCTTTGCAAGACCTCTGTATTTAAGCACAAGGTCAACTATTTCGTAATTATATCGCAGATCTTCAAGCACCTCGGCACTTGTGCTGTAACCGCTTTTGGTCTTTTTCTTGCAGGGAAGACCGAGCTTTTCAAAGAGCACCTCGCCTAACTGCTTTGGTGAGTTAATGTTGAACTCGCACATTGCAAGCGTGTAGATATCCTTTTTAAGCGCTTCTATACGCTTTGAAAACTCCTCGCCGAGTGCTTTAAGTCCGTTGCCGTCAACCTTAAAGCCGGTGTTTTCCATATCGCTTAAAACCTTTGAAAGAGGTATTTCTATCTCGGTCAAAAGCTTTATTTCATCAGTTTTTGAAAGTATACCGCAGAGGGTGTCACAGCACGCCGAGAAAAGGGCTGCCGACTTAACCGCTTGGTTCTCGGTATCGGTTTTCGGCGCTTCGGTGCTGTATTCGGCGGCAAGGCGTTCTATCGAATAATCGTTTGATGAGGGATTGCATAAATACCCCGCAAGCATCAGGTCAAAGGTTATGTTCTTTATGTCGGGGTTTTCCTTGAAAAGCGACTTTGCATTGTAAACGCGCTTTTTAATATCGGCGTTTTCGAGAATGCTTTTATATACCTGCCCGTTAATTTCACAAATGTTTTGCTGAAAAACGGCAAAATATCTCCCGTCAAAGCAGCATAAATCCGCGGACTTAAGGTTTACGGCATCGGAATAATCGCAAAGCTTATATTCTTTTGCACCGCTTGCCGTTTCGGCTTTCGGTGCGTTTGCCATAGGCGTTATTCCCATTTTTTGCATTAGCTTGAAAAACTCAAGCTCGGTCATAAGAAGCGCAAGACCGTTTTTATCGCAGGGCTGATTTTTATAGCTTTCGATATCGGTGTTGATGGGGGCCTCACAGCAGATAGTACCGAGAAAACGGCTCAGCTCGGCACTTTCCTTGCCCTCGCGCAGCTTTTCCCTCACCGAGTCTTTTATTTCAAGCGCATCAAGATTTTCGTAAATATACTCAACCGAATGGTAACGCGAAATGAGGTCGGTGGCGGTTTTTTCGCCTATTCCGGCAACGCCGGGGATATTATCCGAGCTGTCACCCATAAGCGCCTTGAGTTCTATCATTTCCTTCGGTGTAACACCGTAGCGCTCGAGCACCTTTTCGGGTGTGTAGTTTATAACCTCGGTCTTGCCCATACGGGTGGATGCAAGCAAAACACGGGTTTTATCCGAAACGAGCTGGAGTGAGTCGCGGTCGCCCGTTGCGATAACGCACTCATGGTTTGTAAGCCGCGAGCTTTTGGCAAGGGTGCCTAAAATATCGTCCGCCTCAAAGCCCTCGCATTCGATAACGTGGTAACCCGAAAGGGTAAGCCAGCTTTTGATTATGGGGAATTGGCTTAAAAGCTCATCGGGTGTTTTGTGACGTCCTGCCTTATACGCATCGTACTTAAGATGGCGGAAGGTGGGTTTTTTAAGGTCAAAAGCAACGGCAACACCGTCCGGCTTTTCGTCTTCAAGCAAACGGCAGAGAATATTTATAAAACCGTAAACCGCATTTGTGAAAACACCCTGCTTGGTAGAAAGCAGCTTGATGCCGTAAAAAGCACGGTTTAAGATACTGTTACCGTCAACAACAAGAAGTTTCAAGCACCACACCTCCGAATATATAGCAATAATTATATATAATATAACACATACTATTCCGTTTGTCATCAGTTTTTTGATATTTTTTGGTTTGACACCCCGATTTTTTTAAGGTATAATCGCCTTATGAGAATAAAAAATGTTGAAATCAAAGGTTATGCCGCGTTGGCGCCTATGGCGGGTGTTGCCGATAGGGCAATGCGGGAAATATGCGTAAATCACGGTGCCGGCTTCACTGTGGGCGAGCTTACGAGCGCAAAGGGAGTATCGCTTGGCGACTGCAAGTCGAAAGCTCTTATTGCCGCCGATAAAAACGGCGCTCCGTTTGCCTCCCAGCTTTTCGGCTTTGAGCCGCTTGTTATGGCAGAAGCGGCAAAAGAGGCAGAGGAGTCGGGCCCCGATTTTATCGACATAAATATGGGCTGTCCCGCACCTAAAGTTGCCGGAAACGGCGGAGGCAGTGCGCTGCTTAAAAACCCCGAGCTTGCCGGCGAGATAGTATCGGCGGTGGCAAACGCAGTGAGTGTGCCCGTAACGGTTAAAATGCGGATAGGGTGGGACAGCAAAAGCATAAATGCAACAGAGGTGGCACGCATCTGCGAAAGCGCCGGTGCCTCGGCTCTTGCGGTGCACGGCAGAACCCGTGACCAGATGTATGCACCCAGTGTTAACCTTGATGTTATAAGAGATGTTAAATCTGCTGTTAAAATCCCTGTTATCGCCAATGGGGATATAGTGGACGGCGAAAGTGCCGCAAACACCTATAAACACACGGGTTGCGACTATATTATGATAGGTCGTGCGGCGCGCGGAAATCCATTTATTTTTGATGAGGTAAACGCGTATTTAAGCGGCACGCCTTACACAAAACCAACCCTTGAGCTAAGGCTTCTTGAATGTATAAAACAGGTAGAGCTTATGGCACTTTATAAGGACGAGCGCACCGCTGTTTTAGAGTCGAGAAAGCACGTTGCGTGGTACTTAAGCGGCATAAACGGTGCCGCGGCGCTTCGGCGCGAATGCGGAGAGATTTCCTCGCTTGACGGTGTGCGTTTTATATGTGAAAAGGCATTAAAGATAAATAAAGATATTGCAAAATAATTTTTCGGTGGTATAATCGTTATATATTATTTAAAGGAAGAGATTTATGTCAGGTCATTCAAAGTGGAACAATATCAAGCGCAAAAAGGAAAAAACCGATGCCGCAAAGGCCAAGGTTTTCACCAAAATCGGCAGGGAAATATCGGTTATTGTTAAGCAGGGCGGACCCAATCCGCAGGAAAACAGCCGACTTAAGGATGCCATAGCAAAAGCAAAAGCGGCAAACGTGCCCAACGATAACATTGAAAGAATAATCAAAAAGGCGGCAGGCGAAGGCGGCGGAAGTGTTTACGAGGAGCTTATCTATGAGGGATACGGTCCCTCGGGTATAGCGGTAGTGGTTGAAACCCTTACCGATAACCGCAACAGAACAGCGGGCGATATCCGTCATTACTTTGATAAGTGCGGCGGCAATCTCGGTCAGTCGGGCTCGGTTATGTTTATGTTTGAACGCAAGGGCATTATCGAAATCGAGGGCGAGGGTCACGATGAGGATGAGGTCATGGAGGCGGCTTTGGAGGCAGGTGCCGATGATTTCAGCTTTGACGGCGATGTTTTCGAGATAGTTACCGACCCCAATTCCTTAGGCGCCGTAAGAGATGCGCTTGAGGCAAAGGGCTATTCTTTCCTTGCGGCGGAGATACAGTATGTTCCGAATACCACCTCGGAAATCACTGATGAGGAATCGGCGCAGAAGATGGAAAAGCTTATAGATATGCTTGAAGAAAACGATGATGTGCAGAGCATCTGGCACAACTGGGATATGCCCGAGGAAGAATAATCAAACACTCAATATTTACCGGCTCTTTCGGATTAAAACGAAAGGGCCGGTATTTTTTTGTTCTTAAAAGGACTTGCTGTTCATAGATTTTTATGGGTGACGGTATGAACGACTTTCAAGACGCAATTTGCGAGCTTCTTCCCCGAGAAATAGGGAGAGCCGTGCTTTTTGCCGAAAACGGTCTTAAACAGAGCATAGAGGAAATAAGACTCCGCGCAAACCGTCCGCTTGCCGTTACGGTATCGGGCAAGGTGTATTATTTTTTAAAAAACGGCGGCATTTCGGAGGTGTTGACCGATAACACCTTAACGGTATCAAAAAGCGATATAGAACGGGCATTTTCCTGTCTTTGCGAAAACTCGGTTTATGCCCACGAAAACGAGCTTAAAAACGGCTATTTAATGCTTCCCTTCGGTTGCAGAGCGGGGGTTTGCGGCACAATAGACGAAACCGGATTTTATGCGGTATCCTCGCTGAATATAAGGGTGGCGCACGAGTGTATCGGCTGTGCGGACAAGGTAGTGCCCTTTGCAAAAGGCGGTATGCTTATATCGGGGCCGCCTGCCTCGGGCAAAACAACCGTTTTAAGAGATACGGTAAGGCAGCTTTCGGATAAAAACAACAAGGTTTCGGTGATAGACGCGAGAGGCGAAATATCGGGCAGTGTGAACGGCGAATGTGTATGTGACCTCGGCTTAAACACAGATGTTATGATGATAAAGGACAAGGCGGCGGGATGTGAAATTGCGATAAGAACTCAAAATCCCGATTATCTCGCCTTTGACGAAATAGGCAATATGAATGAGCTTAACGCGGTAAAGGAGCTTTTTAATGCCGGAGTAACCGTTATAACAACGGCTCACGCAGGGAGTGTGAACGAGCTTTTAAAGCGGGATATAACAAGAAAACTGCTCGAAACGGGCGCTGTGAAAAGCGTTGTTATGCTTGCCGATAAGGTAACAAAAGCACCGTGCGTGTTTAACACAAAGGAGATATTAAATCAAAATGACTTTTAAGCTTGCGGGACTTGGCTTTGTGATGCTCTGTGCATTGCTTACGGGCTCATTGCTTTCGGGCAGACTCATAAAAAGGCAGCAGGCGCTTTGCTCAATACTAACAGGTATTATGGCGCTTAAAACACGGCTTTGCCATTCAAACGGCAGCATCGAAAAGCTGCTTTCGGCATCCTTTATTGAGTGTGAGGCAATAGAGGTTAATAAAAACCGCGCTTTTGTTAAAAAAGGATATTTAAGCCGAGAGGATGAAAAGCTCGTAAATGATTTTTTATCCCACCTCGGAGAGCACGGCAGAGAACGGGAAAACGAAAGAATAAATATGTACGAAAAGCTTATTTCCGACCGCGAACAAAAATCGCGTGAGGAGGTATCCTCGCGCTGTAAGCTTATCAATGTTTTAAGTATTTGTGCGGGACTTATGGTATGTATTATCGCGATGTAGGAGGAAAATTATGGACGTTGATTTTGTTTTTAAAATTGCGGCGATAGGGATAATCGTAACGGTTTTAAATCAACTGCTTATGCGCTCGGGCAGGGAGGAGCAGGCAATGCTCACCACCCTTGCGGGACTTGTGGTGGTGCTTTTGATGGTGGTGTCCTCAATAGCCGACCTTTTTTCCACCGTAAAGGGACTTTTCGGCTTATGACGGCGGAGCTTATAAAGGCGGCGGCTTTTATGCTGATTGCCGCAGGTGTTTCGATACTTATAAAATCGTACCGCCCCGAGTATTCCTTTATACTTACCGTGGCGGCAGGTTGTACCGTGCTCGCCGCGGCGCTTTTAAGGATTTCACCGTATTTTTCGTCACTTTCGGATATTTTTGCACGCGCGGGTACGGGGAATGAGTATTTTACCGTTGTGCTTAAAGCACTCGGTGTTTCATACATAACCTCCTTTGCGGCGGATTCGTGCAGAGACTTCGGACAATCCTCACTTGCCGCCAAAACCGAGCTTTGCGGTAAATGTGCGATACTTGTTTTGTGCATACCGCTTATAACAAAGCTGCTTGATACGGCTATAGGATTTATATGAGGAATAAAAAATGAAAAGAGTTTTAACAGCGGCAATTTTAATATTTTTGTTTGCACTTCCCGTATCGGCAGAGCAAAGCATTTATTACGAGCAGTATTCGGCGAGCGGTGTAGAAGAAGCTCTTGATACTCTTAACGGGGATACGAAAGATTTTTTAAACAGCAACGGGCTTACCCCCGAAAACAGCGAGTTTGTAAATAACATTTCGGCTGAAAGCGTGCTGTCGCATATATTTAATTTTTTCAAAAGCGGAATAAAAAACATAATAAGGGACGGTGCTTCAATGCTTGCGGTGGTGCTTATCACCTGTGGCATTTCGGCATTTTCGGAAAATAAAAATGATTTTAAACCAGCCGTTTTCACAGGCGTTTTGACGGTGGCGCTGATTTCGGCAAGAAGCCTTTGGTCGGTGATAAACGCGTCTGTTTCGGCGCTTAAGGGCTGCTCCGCGTTTATGCTTTCATTCACCCCTGCTTTTGCGGGGATAGTAACCGTTTCGGGTATGGCGGCAACGGCGGTAAAATCCTCGGCGCTGCTTATCGCGGCGGCGCAGGGACTCAGTATGCTCTGTTCCTATTTCATACTCCCCTTAATAGGCGGTTATCTTGCCGTGAGTATATGCTCGGGAGTATCCCCATTTTTAAACGGTATCGAAATCGCCGGTGCGATAAAAAAGGCGGCAATGTTTGCGGAGGGACTTATTCTTGCGGTGTTTACGGGTGTTATGAGTATACAAACCGCGGTAAACTCCGCCGCGGATACGGTGAGTCTGCGCACCGCAAAGTTTTTGCTGGGCAGCGGTGTTCCGGTTGCCGGTACGGCTCTTTCGGAGGCGGCATCTACGGTGATTTCGGGCATAAAGCTGCTGAAATCCACCGTGGGGATATGGGGGGTTGTGGCAGTTGCGGTTATTATGCTTCCGATACTCTGCGAGCTTATTTCGTGGCGGCTTGTGCTTAATTTTGTATCGGCGGTATCGCAGATGCTCGGCGGAAACAGTATTTCGTCGCTTCTTAAATCGGCAGATACCGTACTTTCACTGCTTGTAGGACTGATACTCACCGTTTCGGCAACCTTTATTATTTCGCTTACGGTTGTTGTAAAGGCGGGTGGAGGCGGATGAGCGGACTTTCCTCCTTTGCAATATCCTTTTGCACGGTCTGTGTAACCTTTTCGGCGTTAAGTATTCTTTTGCCCGAAAACAAGCTTAAAAAATCCCTTTTATATATGCTGTGTATAGCTTTTTTGTGCAGTATTCTCACCTCGGCAAAGCTGATAAGCATAAAAACACCCGAAAACAAGTCAAAGCCGACACAGGCAGATGACACCTCGCTCGGTATGTACCGCACCGCCGCCGAGCAGACCTTTAAAACGGCGCTTGATACCGCCGGAATAAATTATACCGATTTATCGGTTTTGGTTGATAAAAACCAAAACGGCAGCATAAGTATTATTGAAGTAACGGTTTATTCGTCCGAAAGCGAGCAAAAAATCGAGCAGGCTTTAAACCGCGATGCGAGGGTAGTAAATGAATGAAAAGCTAAAGGAAACATTTAAAAAAATCAAAAATCCCAAAACGGTGGTAATACTCGGAATGGCGGGTATTCTGCTGATTTTTCTTTCATCGTACCTGCCTCAAAAAAGCACATACAGGGCAGAAAAAAGCAGTATAACCGCCGAGGAGTACAGAAAACAAACCGAAAAAAGCATAAGTAAAATCGTAAGCAGTATTTCGGGGGACACCTCTCCAACCGTTACGGTAACGCTTGAAAGCGGTATGCGTTACACCTATGCCGACCGCACCGAAAGTGATTCGTCAAGTGTTGAGGGTGATAAGCAAACGCAGTCAAGCGAAAGCAGCACAAAAACCTATATAACGGTAAGAGCATCGGACGGCGGCGAGCAGGCACTTCTCGTTTCGGAGCTTATGCCGAGCATAAGGGGAGTTGCCATTGTGTGCAGCGGCGGTGACGATACCGTAACAGCATCAAAGATTGAAAGCGCCGTTACGGCGGCGCTCAATATAACATCAAAAAGAGTATACATAGCAGGAGGAACGGTCAAATGAAAAAAGGCAAGGTATTTTCAAAAGGGCAGGCACTTATAGTGCTTATGGCAATAGCGCTCGGTGCGGCGGTGTGGCTCAATATGAAGTTTTCCTCGCAGGAAAAATATCTCGGTGAGGCAAAGCTTGTGAGCACAAAGGCTTCGGGTGAGGCAAAGGAAACCTCGGCAAAGGCAGGCGAAAAAGATTATTTTGAGCAGGGCAGAGAGGATAGAAAAGCGGCACTTGAAAAGGCGCAGAAGCAGGTATCCGAAATGCTTGATTCGGATAAGCTTACCGATGCCGACCGTGAGCAGGCGGTTAAAATCACGGGTCAGATAGCAAACAGAATAGAACGCGAAAACAACATAGAAACCCTGCTTAAGGCAAAAGGCTTTAAGGAGGCACTTGCCGTGATAGGCGAAAACGGGATAAACATAGTTGTGAAATCCGAGGGGCTTACCACCGCCCAAACATTGCAGATTCAGGATGTTGTAACAAGTGAAAGCAATATAAGTCTCGGTAATATAAAAATTGTTACGGTAAAATAGTTGTGATTTTGTAAAATATGTGTTATACTATTTAAAAAGTATATGGAGGCGCATATTATGCAGGAAAATAATACCGAGCTTACCGTAAGCACCGAAGTGCTTGAAAAGATGGCTGAGCTTGCGGCTTGCGAGATTGACGGAGTGGCAGGCGTTTCAAAGCGCGCGGTCGACCTTAAGGATGCAATAAAGAACAAAAGCGCTTTTAAGGGCGTTAAGGTTGAGAATATAAACGGCGCCGTTTATATAAACGTTTATTTAAAGGTAGTAAAGAATGTAAATGTTCACGCCGTGGCTGAGGCTGTTCAGCAGAATGTTAAGGATAGGATTCAAACCATGACCGGCACCGCCGTTACAAAGGTAAATGTAACGGTTGCCGATATCGATTTGCCGAAAGAAACACAAAATGTGCAAAATTAAGGCATAAAACCGTCATAATCACGATTGACAAGTCCTTATATAAGTGTTATAATTTACTTACAATTTTGAATATCCTTTGAGACTGACGGATTAGTGGAGCACCACATGGACCAAGGGATAGTATTTTAAGAGTTTATTCTCTTTTGTCGACCGTCTGGGCGCATTTAATCTGTTTGGGGTTAAGTGCGCCTTACTTGTTTTTATAAAGGAGGTTTAAGCATGAAAAAAGTTGCGGTTATTATGGGAAGTGACAGCGATTTGCCGGTTGTAAGCAAGGCTTGCGATACACTTCAAAGCTTTGGCATACCGTATGTTATCCACGTTTACTCAGCCCACCGAACTCCCGAGGAGGCGGCGCAGTTTGCAAAATCGGCGCGCAAAAACGGATTCGGTGCAATTATTGCCGCCGCGGGAATGGCGGCTCACTTGGCGGGTGCTGTTGCCGCCAATACAACCTTGCCGGTTATAGGCATACCGATATCATCAGCAGGACTCGGCGGTATTGATGCGCTTCTGTCCACCGTACAGATGCCCTCGGGCGTTCCCGTGGCAACGGTTGGAATAAACGGAGCAGTCAATGCCGCTTTATTATGTGCCGAAATATTTGCAGTGGAGGATACTGCACTCGCCGTGCGCCTTGGCGAAAAGCGCGAGCGTGACAGACAAACGGTTCTTTCAAAAAATAAGGCAGTGGAAGAAAAGTACAATAAAGAGTTTTAATCAGTATTTTATTTACCGTAAGGAGAGTTTTTTATGCAAAAGGTTTACACAGGAAAAACAAAGGATGTATTTGCACTTGATAACGGCAATTATCTCTTGAAGTTCAAGGATGACTGCACGGGTAAGGACGGCGTTTTCGATCCCGGTGAGAACTCGGTGGGACTCACCATTGAAGGTGTGGGAGACGTTAACCTGCGTATGTCAATCTATTTTTTCGAAATGATAAACGCGGCAGGCATCAAAACCCACTATGTAAGTGCCGACCTTAAAAACACCACTATGGAGGTGCTTCCCGCAAAGGTTTTCGGCAAGGGACTTGAGGTTATCTGCCGCAATAAGGCGGTAGGCAGCTTTTACCGCCGTTACAGTGACTATATAGCAGAAGGCGCAGACCTTGATTCTTACGTTGAAATGACCTTCAAAAATGATGAAAAGGGTGATCCGCTCGTAACCGAGGACGGTCTTTCGGCACTTGGCGTTATGGATTCAAGGCAGTATGCCGACACAAAGGAAATGACAAGAAAAATCACCAAAATCGTTGCGGACGAGCTTCTTAAAAAAGGTCTCGTTCTTTATGATATCAAGTTTGAGTTCGGATATGATGCAAACGGAGAGGTTATGCTTATAGACGAAATCGCTTCGAGTAATATGCGAGCTTATAAGGACGGTAAATATGTTGATCCGATGACCTTATCGGAAATATTTTTTAAGGAGTAAGCCGTGGGCGGATTTTTCGGAATAACAAGTAATAACGATTGCGTGCAGGACGTGTTTTTCGGTACCGACTACCATTCCCATCTCGGTAAATACCGCGCGGGTATGGCATCAACCGATAAGGACCTCGGTTTTCAGCGCGAGATTCACAATATAGAAAACTCGCCCTTCCGCACCAAATTCGATAATATTTCCTCGCGTCTTACGGGCAAGGCGGCAATCGGCTGTATCAGTGACTATGATACACAGCCGCTTCTTATCCGTTCAAAGTTCGGCGTTTATGCTGTTTCAATGGTGGGATATATCGCAAACTACGAGAAAATAGTAAGCGACTACTTGGCTTTGGGCGGCGGAATATTCCAGTGTATGAGCCATAACCGTATCAACCACACCGAGATAATAGCCGCGCTTATTGACCGTAAGGATAATTTTGCGGACGGTATAGAGTATGCCCTTAACACTATTGAGGGCTCGGTTTCGCTGCTTATCCTGCGTGATAACGGCAATCTTATCGCCGCGAGGGATAAATACGGAAGACTGCCTGTATGTATAGGTAAAAAAGAGGACGCATACTGTGTATCATTTGAATCCTTTGCCGCTGAAAAGCTTGACTTTGAGGTAGTAAAGGAGCTTAAATCCGGCGAGGTTGCAGAGCTTTCACCAAACGGTATCACCGTTCTCAAAAGCGGAACCGATAAAACCAAAATATGTGCTTTCCTTTGGTCTTACTACGGTTTCCCCAACGCATCCTACGAGGGTGTAAATGTTGAGGTTATGCGCACGAGAAACGGCGAGATTTTAGCACGTAACGAGCGGGAAAACGGAACTATGCCGAAGGTTGACTACGTGAGCGGCGTTCCCGATTCGGGCACACCCCATGCCATAGGCTATGCAAATGAAAGCGGATTTCGTTTTGCGAGGCCGTTTATCAAATATACTCCCGCGTGGGCAAGAAGCTTTATCCCCACAAATCAGGATGAACGCAACCGCGTGGCGCGTATGAAGCAGGTTCCGGTAAACGAGCTTATCAAGGATAAAGACCTGCTTTTTGTGGACGACAGTATCGTCCGTGGCACACAGCTTCGCGAAACGGTGGATTTTCTCTATAATAACGGCGCAAAGTCGGTGCATATCCGCTCCGCATGCCCTCCGATTATGTATGGGTGCAAGTACCTCAACTTTTCGAGAAACACCTCGGATATGGAGCTTATCACCCGCCGTATAATACTTGAGCTTGAGGGTAAAAGCGGCTTTGAGCATATTGATGAATACGCAGACCAAAACACCGAGCGCGGCAAAAAACTGCGTGAGCGTATATGTGAGGAAATGCATTTTGATTCGCTCGGTTTTCAAACCATTGACGGTCTTGTTGAGGCAATAGGCATTGATAAGGAAAATATATGCACCTATTGTTGGGACGGAAAGGAGTAACCATGAAAAACTCACAATCGGAAAGCTACGCCGCGGCGGGTGTTGATATAACCGCCGGATACAAAGCGGTTGAGCTGATGAAATCACATATTGCGAGAACGCTCACATCGGGTGTGTGCTCGGATGTAGGCGGCTTTGGCGGACTTTTTGAGCTTGATACCGCCGGTATGGAAAAGCCGGTGCTCGTGAGCGGTACTGACGGTGTGGGCACCAAGCTTAAGCTTGCCTTTTTACAGGATAAGCACGACACGGTTGGAATAGACTGTGTTGCAATGTGTGTAAACGATATTATCTGCTGCGGTGCAAAACCGCTTTTTTTCCTCGATTACATAGCCTGCGGCAAAAACGTTCCCGAAAAGATAGCGGCAATAGTATCGGGTGTGGCAGAGGGCTGCGTTCAGAGCGGCGCGGCGCTCATAGGCGGCGAAACCGCCGAAATGCCGGGATTTTATCCCGAAAACGAATACGACCTTGCCGGTTTTGCGCTGGGTGTTGTTGATAAAAAAAATATTTTAAAGCCCGATAGTATGGAAAAGGGCGATGTTATAATCGCACTGCCGTCAAGCGGCGTTCACTCAAACGGGTTTTCGCTTGTAAGAAAGGTGTTTTCGGTAGGCAGTGCCGATATTTCGGCGCCTGTTTCATATCTTTCGGGAAAATCGGTGGGCGAAACACTGCTCACTCCCACAAAGATATATGTTAAGCCCGTATTAAAGCTTATTGACAGCGTGTGCGTGCGTTCGATTTCGCATATCACGGGCGGCGGATTTTATGAGAACATTCCGAGAAGTATGCCAAAGGGACTGAGCGCAAAAATCGAGAAGTCGGCGCTGAAGGTCCTCCCCATATTCGACCTTATAGCGAAAACCGGCAATATACCCGAACGTGATATGTTCAACACCTTTAATATGGGTGTGGGTATGTCGGTAACGGTTAAAAAGGAAGATGCCGATAAGGCTGTTGAAATCCTTAAATCCTGCGGTGAGGATGCCTATGTAATAGGCGAGGTTGTGAACGGTGAAGACGGAGTTATACTCTGCTGATAACATAGGAGGCGGTACTATGAACGGCAAAAAAGTCAAGATAGCGGTACTCGTTTCGGGCGGCGGAACAAACCTGCAGGCGCTTATTGATGCGCAGAAATCCGGCATTATTAAAAGCGGCGAGATAACCCTTGTGCTTTCAAACAAGGCGGATGCCTATGCTTTAACACGGGCAAAAAACGCGGGTATAAATACCGCCGCGGTGCTTAAAAGCGATTATCCCGATAAAGCGGCTTTTGAAGAGGCCGTTATCAAAAAGCTTGACGATAACGGCACCGACATTATTGTTCTTGCCGGTTTTATGGTAATATTAAGCGAAAGCTTCACAAATCATTTCAAAAACAGAATAATAAATATCCACCCCTCGCTTATCCCGTCCTTTTGCGGCGAGGGATTTTACGGTCTTAAGGTGCATAAGGCGGCGCTTGACTACGGTGTTAAGGTCACGGGCGCCACGGTGCATTTCGTAAACGAAATTGCGGACGGCGGGGAAATAATAATGCAAAAAGCGGTATCTGTTGAGGAAAACGATACACCCGAGATATTGCAAAAAAGAGTTATGGAGCAGGCGGAGTGGATTATTCTTCCGAAAGCCTGCGAAAAGGTATGTAAACAAATACTTGAAAGCAAGGAGAATCTTTGATGAACATTTACGAAATCAAAACAATGGGCGAGCGCATAAGCGGTAACCCCTATGTGGGCAGAGGAATAGTTTTAGGCAAAAGTGCAAACGGTGAAAATGCGGTTGCCGCCTACTTTATTATGGGCAGGAGTGAAAACAGCCGAAACCGTGTGTTCACGGTGAAAAACGGTGAGGTTTTCACCGAGCCGTTTGATGCTTCAAAGGTAAAAGACCCCTCGCTTATAATCTACGCCGCGGTAAGAAGCATTGATAACAAGCTCATAGTTACAAACGGTGACCAAACCGACACCGTTTATGATTATATAAAGGACGGCAAGTGCTTTATCAAGGCCCTCAAAACCCGCGAGTTTGAGCCCGATGCTCCGAACTTTACCCCGAGAATAAGCGGTATGATAAGCTTTAAGAACAACGGCTTTGACTATAAACTCAGCATTTTAAAGAGTATAGACGAGCTTGGCAGTGACTGTGCAAGATACACCTTTGATTATCCCTCCAAAAACGGGCTGGGCCATTTTATCCACACCTATGTTACCGATGGCAACCCCATTCCCACATTTCAGGGTGAGCCCGAGCGTGTTTTTGTACCCGATGATATAGAGGAATTTGCAAACGATATATGGAATAACCTCGATAGCGATAACAAAATCTCGCTTTATGTCCGTTACGTTAATGTGAAGGACGGTTCGATTAAAGAAAAGCTTATAAACAAAAACAAGTAAGGAGCGCAAAAAATGAAAGAGTTTGAACTTAAATACGGATGCAACCCCAATCAGAAGCCCGCTAAGATTTATATGAAAGACGGCGGCGAGCTTCCGATAAAGATACTTTCGGGCAGACCCGGCTACATAAACTTTCTCGATGCCTTCAACGCGTGGCAGCTTGTAAAGGAGATAAAAACCGAACTCGGTATGCCGGCGGCAACCTCCTTTAAGCATGTAAGCCCCACCTCCGCAGCGGTAGGTATACCGATGTCGGACAAGCTTAAAAAGGCATGCTTTGTTGATGATATTGAGGACCTTGACAAGTCGCCCTTGGCTGTGGCTTTTGCAAGGGCCAGAGGTACCGACCGTATGTGTTCTTTCGGTGATTTTATCGCACTTTCCGATGTTTGCGATGTTACCACCGCAAAGCTTATCAAACGCGAGGTGTCGGACGGTATTATAGCTCCCGGCTATGAGCCCGAGGCACTTGAAATACTTAAAACAAAGCGCAACGGCAGCTACAATATAATCGAAATCGACCCCGACTATGTTCCCGAACTTCAGGAAACAAAGCAGGTTTTCGGCATCACCTTTGAGCAGGGCAGAAACAACTTCAGGATAGACAATGAGCTGCTTTCAAACGTTGTTACCGCAAACAAGGAGATTCCCGAAAGCGCAAAGCGTGACCTTATAATCTCGCTTATCACCCTTAAGTACACCCAGTCAAACTCGGTATGCTTTGCGGTGGACGGTCAGGCAATAGGCGTGGGAGCCGGTCAGCAGTCGAGAATACACTGCACCCGTCTTGCGGGCGGCAAGGCCGATACGTGGTTTTTAAGGCAGCACGATAAGGTGCTTAATCTTCCTTTCCTGCCCACACTCGGCAGACCCGAGCGCGATAATGTTATAGACGGTTATATAAACAAAAACGAAGAAGATGTCTGCGCCGAGGGCAACTGGCAGAAATACTTTACAAAAAGACCCGAGCCGCTTACAGATAAAGAGGCGAGAGAGTATCTTGATACCGTTTCGGGTGTGGCGCTCGGCTCCGATGCGTTTTTCCCGTTCGGCGATAATATCGAAAGAGCCTTCAAAAGCGGCGTAAGCTATATTGCCGAGCCCGGCGGCTCGATACGTGATGACCTTGTGATAAAAGCTTGCGATGAGCGGAATATTGCAATGGCCTTTACAAAAATGAGACTTTTCCACCATTGATAAAGGATTTGATAAAATGAAGATTTTGGTCGTGGGCGGTGGCGGTAGGGAACACGCCATAATAAAGAAGCTTAAAGCCTGCAAGGGTGTTGATAAAATCTTTGCCCTGCCGGGGAACGGCGGTATGATGTCCGATGCGGAATGTGTAAATATCGCCGCAAAGGATATTAAGGGCATTGTTGATTTTGCCGTGTCAAACGGTATTGATTATGCCGTTGTGGCACCCGATGACCCGCTTGTTTTGGGTGCGGTTGATGCGCTTAACGAAAAGGGGATACCCTGCTTCGGGCCTAAGAAAAACGCGGCTATTATAGAGGGCAGTAAGGTTTTTTCAAAAAATCTTATGAAAAAATACGGTATACCCACAGCACAGTATGAGGTATTTACCGATGCCGCAAAAGCCGAAAAATATCTTGAAAGCGCCAATATACCGGTTGTTATCAAGGCGGACGGTCTTGCACTCGGCAAGGGTGTTATAATCGCCGCCACGAGAGAAGAAGCGCTTGATGCGGTGCGCACCATAATGCTTGATAAAAAGTTCGGTTCAAGCGGTAACAGTATAGTGGTCGAGGAGTTTTTGGAGGGTCCTGAGGTTTCGGTGCTTTCGTTTACGGACGGCACAACCGTGGTACCGATGGTTTCCTCTATGGACCACAAGCGCGCGCTTGACGGCGATAAAGGACTCAACACCGGCGGTATGGGTACTGTTGCCCCAAATCCGTACTATACCGAGGAAATTGCACAGGAATGTATGCAAAAGATATTTCTGCCCACGATAAATGCCATGAAAGCGGAGGGCAGGGAGTTTAAGGGCTGTCTTTATTTCGGGTTGATGCTTACAAAGGAAGGCCCCAAGGTGATAGAGTATAACTGCCGCTTTGGTGACCCCGAAACACAGGTTGTTCTGCCGCTTCTTGAAAGCGATTTACTTGAGGTTATGCTTGCCACAACAAACGGTACACTTTCAAAAACCGCGGTTAAGTTTTCAAAAAAAAGCGCCGCCTGCGTTATACTCGCTTCAAAGGGATATCCCGAAGAATATCAAAGCGGCTTTGAAATAAAGCTTTATAACGGCAACGAAACCGATATTTATGTTGCGGGTGCAAAGGCTGAAAACGGCAAACTGTTCAGTGCCGGCGGCAGGGTGCTGGGTGTTACCGCAACCGCCGATACCTTAAAGCTTGCTGTGGAAAAGGCATACGAGGGTGTTAAAAAGGTTTCCTTTGAAAATGCCTATTGCCGAAAGGATATAGGAAAACGTGCCTTGAAGGCATTGGAGGAATAACATTGGTTTACAGACTATACGTTGAAAAGAAAAAAGAGTTTGCCGCGGAAGCGAGAACATTACTTGCAGATGCAAAAAACATTCTTATGATAAAGGGACTTGAAAATGTCCGCGTTATCAACCGTTACGATGTTGAAAATATTGACGGGGACCTTTTCAAAGCAGTTAAAACCACCGTCTTTTCAGAGCCTCAGCTTGATGATATAAGCGAGGAAATCAAAATGGACGGCGATGTATGCTTTGCCGCGGAGTATCTGCCCGGTCAGTTTGACCAGCGTGCCGATTCGGCGGCGCAGTGCATACAGCTTATTTCAAAGTCAGAGCGCCCCGATGTAAGGACCGCAAAGATTTATATGCTTTACGGCACTCTATCTGAAATTGATATTGCGGAAATCAAAAAATATGTTATAAACCCCGTTGAATCGCGCGAGGCATCATTTGATAAGCCCGAAACACTTAAGACAAATTACGATATACCGCAAACCGTTGAAACCCTTAACGGTTTCAATATGCTTGATAAGGCAGGGCTTGCGGATTTTGTGACAAAATACGGTCTTGCGATGGATAACGATGATATCGCTTTCTGTCAGGAATACTTTAAAAGCGAGCACCGTGACCCCACCATAACCGAGATACGTATGATAGACACCTATTGGTCCGATCATTGCCGTCACACAACCTTTCTTACCACTATCGACAGTGTTAAGTTTGAAGACGAGATGATTGAAAACACCTATAAGGACTATCTTGAAACACGCAAGCTTTTAGGCAGAAACAAGCCGGTAAACCTTATGGATATCGCCACCCTTGCGGCAAAGTATTTAAAGAGCAAGGGTATGCTTGACAAGCTTGACGAATCCGAGGAAATCAACGCCTGCACCGTAAAAATGGATGTTGAGGTGGACGGTAAAACCGAAAAATGGCTGCTTCTTTTCAAAAACGAAACACATAACCACCCAACCGAGATAGAGCCGTTCGGCGGCGCGGCAACCTGCATAGGCGGTGCGATACGCGACCCGCTTTCGGGCAGAGCCTATGTTTATGCCGCTATGCGTGTAACAGGTGCCGCCGACCCGACTGTTCCGGTAAGCCAAACGCTTAAAGGCAAGCTTCCGCAAAGAAAAATAGTCACCACCGCGGCGGCGGGCTATTCCTCCTACGGCAATCAGATAGGTCTTGCCACGGGAATGGTTGATGAAATATATCACAGCGGTTATGCCGCAAAGCGCCTTGAAATAGGTGCGGTTATAGGCGCCGTTCCGGAGAAAAACGTTTTGAGGGAATGCCCGAGCTCCGGCGATGTTGTTATTCTTTTAGGCGGCAGAACGGGACGTGACGGCTGCGGCGGTGCGACCGGTTCGTCAAAATCCCACACACTTAAGTCGCTTGAAAACTGCGGAGCCGAGGTGCAAAAGGGAAACGCACCCGAGGAAAGAAAGCTTCAGCGTCTTTTCAGAAACGAAAAGGCAAGCCTTATGATAAAGCGCTGTAACGATTTCGGCGCGGGCGGTGTTTCGGTTGCCATAGGCGAGCTTGCGGACGGTCTTTTGATTGACCTTAACGCCGTACCCAAAAAATATGAGGGGCTTGACGGCACCGAGCTTGCCATAAGCGAATCGCAGGAGAGAATGGCGGTTGTTGTGGCAAAGGAGGATGCCGAAAGCTTCATAAAGCTTGCAAACAGCGAGAATCTTGAGGCAACCTTGGTAGCTGTAGTTAAAGCGGAGCCGCGCCTTACAATGGTTTGGAACGGCAACAAGATAGTGGATATCAGCCGTGAGTTTTTAAACTCAAACGGTGCGGAAAAACATATTGATATCGAGGTCAAAAAGCCTGAGCTTGTTTCAAGAGAGATAGGGAATGACTTTAAAGAGGAATACAACAAGCTTGCAGGTGACCTCAATATCTGTTCCAAACGCGGACTTTCCGAGAGGTTCGACTCCACGATAGGCGCAGGCACGGTGCTTATGCCGTTTGGCGGTAAGTATCAGCAAACTCCCATTCAGGCTATGGTTCAGAAAATATCGGTTGAAAAAGCCCACACCGATGACTGTTCGCTTATGGCTTGGGGCTACAACCCTTATATCGCCGAGAAAAGCCCGTTTCACGGTGCTTACACTGCGGTGCTTGAATCGGTTTGCAAGCTTATAGCAACGGGTGCTGAATTTAAGGATGTTTACCTCACATTTCAAGAGTATTTCGAGCGCCCCGGCAAAGACGGTAAGCGTTGGGGCAAGCCTTTGGCGGCATTGCTCGGCGCCTTTAAAGCACAAAAGGACTACGGTATCGGTGCGATTGGCGGTAAGGATTCAATGAGCGGAAGCTTTGAAGACCTTGATGTTCCGCCCACACTTGTTTCCTTTGCCGTTACCACAAACAAGGCCGGCAATATCGTATCGCCCGAGTTTAAAAAATCCGGTCATAAGGTAGTGCTTCTCTGTGGTGAGGGCTTTGATGAGAAAAACGATATACCCGACCCCGAGGGCGTTAAAAAGCTGTTTAACCGTGTTACCGCGCTTTTGCGCTCGGGCAAGGCGGTTTCCTGCTACACACCCACTATGGGCGGTATTGCCGAGGCGGTGCTTAAATCCTGCATAGGAAACGGCTACGGCTTCAGATATAACGATGAGCTTGATTTGTCCGAAATATTCTCGTATAACTACACAACCTTTATGCTCGAGCTTACCGAGGATATCCCCGATAAACAGCTTTTTGTGGGTACCGTTACCGATGACGGAGCCATAACCTATAAAAACGATACGATACCTCTTGCAAAGCTTCAAAAGGTTTATGAGGACAGACTTGAGGGCGTATATTCCTGCAATGTTGCGGGTGACAATAAGCCCTGCAAAACATATTCCTACACAAAAGGCAACGCTTGTGCACCTGCAGTAAAGGTTGCAAAACCCAAGGTGCTTATTCCCGTGTTCCCCGGTACAAACTGCGAGTTTGATTCCGCAAAGGCGGTAACCGATGCGGGCGCCGAGGCGGAGATATTCGTTATCAACAACCTTACCGCGCAGGGAGTGGCAAGAAGTGCCGAACAGTTCGCGGATAAAATCGCAGCCTCGCAGATAATATTCGTTCCGGGCGGATTTTCGGGCGGCGACGAGCCGGACGGCTCGGGTAAGTTTATCACCGCCTTTATGCGTAACGCGGCAGTAAAAGAGCAGATAACAAAACTGCTTGATAACCGCGACGGTCTTATGTGCGGTATCTGTAACGGCTTTCAGGCGCTTATCAAATTGGGCCTTGCACCCTACGGCAAGATAATCGATACCGATGAGCACTGCCCGACCCTTACCTACAACACGATAGGCAGGCATCAGTCAAGAATAGTCAGAACGCGCATTGCAACCAATAAATCACCGTGGCTTTCTTCGGTAAATGTAGGCGATATATTCTCGGTGCCCATTTCGCACGGTGAGGGCAGATTTGTTGCAGAGGAGGCTTTTATAGAAAAGCTTGCCGAAAACGGTCAGATAGCAACACAGTATGTTGACCAAAACGGCAACCCGACCTATGATGTGCACTATAATCCCAACAATTCAATGTCGGCGATAGAGGGCATTATTTCGCCTGACGGCAGGGTAATAGGCAAAATGGGTCACAGTGAGCGCGTAGGCAAAGGACTTTACAAAAACGTTGACGGGGAGTATAATATGAAATTGTTCGAGTCAGCGGTAAAATATTATAAATAAGGGGAAACGGAAAATGGCTTATTTAAGTGACATCGAAATTGCTCAGCAGTGCGAAATGAAACCGATTTACGAAATTGCAAAAGCGGCAGGTGTTGATGAAAAGTACATTGAACCCTACGGCAGGTATAAGGCGAAGGTAGACCTTTCACTGTTAAATGATGCAAAGGATAAAAAGGACGGTAAGCTTATCCTTGTTACCGCCATAACCCCCACCCCCGCGGGCGAGGGCAAAACCACCACCACAATAGGACTTGCGGACGGTCTTAAGCTTATAGGCAAAAACGTGACCGTAGCATTAAGAGAACCGTCCTTAGGTCCCGTTTTCGGTGTTAAGGGAGGTGCCGCGGGCGGCGGATACGCGCAGGTTGTGCCGATGGAGGATATAAACCTTCACTTCACGGGCGATTTCCACGCAATAGGTGCGGCGAACAATCTTCTTGCGGCTATGCTCGATAACCATATTCAGCAGGGCAACGCACTTAATATCGACCCGCGCAGAATAACATGCAAGCGCTGTGTTGATATGAACGACCGCCAACTCCGTTTTGTTACCGACGGTCTCGGCGGTAAGACCAACGGTGTTCCGCGTGAGGACGGCTTTGATATCACCGTGGCAAGTGAAATAATGGCGGTATTCTGTCTTGCAAGCTCAATAACCGACCTTAAAGCAAGACTTTCGAGAATAGTTGTGGGCTATACCTATAACGATGAGCCCGTAACGGCAGGTGATCTTAAAGCGGTAGGCGCTATGACCGCGCTTTTGAAGGACGCCTTAAAGCCCAATCTCGTTCAAACACTTGAGGGCACACCCGCTTTTGTTCACGGCGGACCCTTTGCAAATATAGCACACGGCTGCAACTCGGTTATTGCCACTAAAACCGCCCTTAAAATGGGCGACTACACCGTAACCGAGGCAGGCTTCCGTGCCGACCTCGGAGCCGAAAAGTTCCTTGATATAAAGTGCCGTATGGCAGGCCTTGTGCCCGATGCGGTGGTAATCGTTGCCACCATTCGCGCACTCAAGATGCACGGTGGCCTTGCAAAAACCGAGCTTTCAAGCGAAAACCTCGGGGCGCTCGAAAAGGGTGTTCCCAACCTTTTGCGCCACGTTTCAAACATTAAAAACGTATATAAGCTTCCTGCGGTAGTTGCGGTAAACCGCTTCCCGACCGATACCGATGCAGAGGTTGACTTCATCATCAAAAAGTGCAAGGAGCTTGGTGTAAACGTTGTTCTTTCAACCGTTTGGGCTGAAGGCGGCAAGGGCGGCGTTGAGCTTGCAAAAGAGGTTGTACGTCTGTGTGAGGAGGAGCAGGGTGACTTTACCTTCTCTTATGAGGATTGTATGTCGATAAAGGAAAAAATAAATGCGGTTGCCACCAAGGTTTACGGCGGTAACGGTGTTATATTCACTGCCAATGCGGAAAAGCAGATAGCAAAGCTTGAAAGTATGGGCTGCGGCAGTATGCCGGTATGTATTGCCAAAACACAGTACAGCTTCTCGGATAATCCGGTTCTGCTCGGTGCACCCGAGGGCTTTGAAATCACCGTGCGCAACGTAAAGGTTTCGGCAGGCGCCGGATTTGTTGTGGCGCTCACCGGCGATATTATGACAATGCCGGGGCTTCCGCGTGTTCCCGCGGCGGAAAAGATAGATGTTGACGAAAACGGTAAAATCACCGGACTTTTCTGATTAAAAGCTTTTATGTTATAAAGAGTGGCGGTTGCGCCACTCTTTTATTATTGACACGGTATTTTATTTGTAGTAAAATAAATAATAAATATATATCAAAAAATTGCCTAAAAGGAGAGCACTTATATGGAAACTTTTAAGGATGAAGAACTTATTAAGCTTGCAAAAAGAACCTATCTTGTGGTAGACCATTGTATCGGTTACCCGATAAATCAGGTTTCCAACATAGAGGGATTTTCGGAGTGGTACGCAAAATCAAAGCTTGGCGAAATGGTTACCGATAATGTGGGTGACCCGTTTGATGAGGACGGATATTTTACCGTTTCCTCTATGGCAATAGAGAAAAAGGTAATCGAAATGTTTGCACCTTATTACGGTATTCCGCTTGATAAGATTTGGGGCTTTGTTACCAACAGCTGTACCGACAGTAACAACCACGGTATGTATTTCGGTTGCCACAAGCTTGTTAACGAAACGGGTATAATGCCCATTGTTTATGTATCCAAAGAGGCGCATTACAGCAACCGCCGTCTTGCCGACCTGCAAAACCTCGAATGCCGTCTTATTGAGTTTGATGAAAAGGGCCGTATGGACCCCGAGGATTTAAGGAAAAAGCTTGACCCCACAAGACCCGCGCTTGTCGTTATCGCGGTAGGCTCAACCTTTATGGGCAGTATTGATAATCAGGTTGCCATAAATAAGGTGCTCGAGGAGGTTAAGCCCATTGCGGTTTACCGCCATGTGGACGCGGCGCTTTTCGGCGGCTATCTGCCCTTTACCGACCAAAAGGATATTGTGAATATGGAAAAGATGAAATATGATTCCATAGCAGTAAGCGGCCATAAGTTTTTCGGTGTTGATGAGCCCTGCGGTCTGTTCCTTTCGCGTAAGGATGTTTACGCGGCACAGACCTCATATAAGGTTGATTATCTCAATTCCAATATGGCTATGATAAACTGTTCAAGAAGTGCACTTCATCCGCTTAAGTTTTACTGGGTGCTTACTCACACAGGCGAGGAGGTACTCAAAAAACAGGCGGCGCAATGTCTTGAAAATACCGAGTATCTGCAGTCCGAGTTTGATAAAATCAATTATCCCGCATGGCATAATGAGTATTCAAACACCGTATTCTTCAAGCGCCCCGCCGATTGGGTGGTTAAGAAGTACAGTCTTGCGGGCGGATTTGTACCGATGTACGGCGGTCCGCTTTCGCATATTGTTGTTATGCAGAATGTTACCAAAAGGATTATTGATGAGTTTATTTCCGATCTTAAGCTTTCGCTTGAGGGCAAGGAAAACCCCGATCTGTGATCGGCAAAAGGTCAAATACTTATATGTCAAAAATCTATGAAAGCTTGGAGCAGCTTATAGGCAACACTCCGCTTTTTGAGCTTAAAAATATCGAAAAAGAGTTTAACCTTAAGTCAAAGCTTTATGCAAAGCTCGAATACCTTAACCCCTTAGGCTCGGTTAAGGACAGAACTGCGCTTTATATGATAAACGGTCTTACAGAACGCGGCGAGCTTAAGGAAAACTCGGTTATAATAGAGCCCACAAGCGGGAATACGGGGATAGGGCTTGCGGCGGTATGCGCGGCAAGGGGAATAAAGCTTATTATCGTTATGCCCGAAAATATGTCCGATGAGCGTAAAAAAACAATGCGTGCTTTGGGCGCAAAGCTTGTGCTAACCGATGCAAAGCTCGGTATGAGCGGCGCCATCAAAAAAGCGGAAGAGCTTAATAAAGAAATTGAAAACTCGATAATTGCGGGACAGTTTACAAGTCCCGATAACGCAAAGGCTCACTATTGCACAACGGGACCCGAAATTGTCGCCGATACCGAGGGCAAGGTGGATATCTTTGTTGCGGGTGTCGGTACGGGCGGTACCTTAACGGGTACGGGCAGATACCTTAAAGAGAAGATACCGAATGTAAAAATCGTTGCCGTAGAGCCTCAAAACTCGGCAGTGCTTTCGGGCAAAAGTGCCGGTGCGCACAAGCTTCAGGGCATAGGTGCGGGCTTTATACCCGAAATCCTCGACACATCGGTTATCGATGAGATTATCGCCGTGGGTGACGATGATGCCCTGTCCTTCGGCAGACTTATGGGTGCAAAAGAGGGAATACTCGTGGGTATATCCTCAGGTGCGGCTTTATCTGCCGCGGTAGATCTTGCAAAAAAAGAGGAGAACGCAAACAAAAACATAGTGGTGCTTCTTCCCGATACGGGTGACCGCTATCTTTCCACCGAGTTGTTCGCATAAAACACGGTGTTAAACACTTGACAAAACAGGCTAAAGGATTTAAAATAATTCAGGTATATAAAAATTACGGAGGATAAAAATATGATTAGTGCCGGTGATTTCAGAAACGGAGTAACATTTGAGGAGGACGGTCAGGTATTGCAGGTTGTTGAGTTTCAGCATGTTAAACCCGGAAAGGGCGCTGCTTTCGTCAGAACCAAGACCAAAAATGTTATTACCGGTTCTGTTGTTGAAAAGTCTTATAACCCCACCGCTAAGTTCCCCACTGCTTATATTGAGCGCAAGGATATGGAGTATTCCTACAGCGATGGCGACCTTTATTACTTCATGGATCAGGAAACCTATGATATGGTGCCGATAAATGCTTCGGAGCTCAGCGATAACTTTAAGTTTGTTAAGGAAAATATGGTCTGCAAGATCCTTTCCTACAAGGGCAAGGTGTTCGGCGTTGAGCCGCCCACATTCGTAGAGCTCACCGTTGCGAAGACCGAGCCGGGATTTGCAGGTAACACCGCTACCAATGCCACCAAGCCCGCCACCCTTGAAACAGGTGCCGAGATACGCGTTCCCCTCTTTATTAACGAGGGCGAGGTTATACGTATTGATACCCGCACGGGCGAATATATGGAAAGAGCATAAGGAGACAGAAAACTATGGATATTTGTGAGAAAATTGCTTATATCAAAGGTCTCGCAGAGGGCCTTGATCTTGATGAAAACAGCAAGGAAGTAAAGGTGCTTAATGCGATTATCGACCTTTTGGGCGATATCACCGAGGAAATTTGCGATATCGAGGATGCGTGTGACGATATGTCTGAGCAACTCGATGCCGTTGATGAAGACCTTTCCGCCGTTGAGGATATTATTTATGAGTGTGACGATGATGACTGCGATTGCGGTTGTGATTGTTGCGAGGATGACGGTCTTTACGAGGTTGAATGTCCTAACTGCCACGATACCGTATATCTCGATGAGGATATGCTTGAGGACGAGGGTATTGACTGCCCTAACTGCGGCACACATCTTGAATTCGATTTCGATGGCTGTGATTGTGACTGTGATTGCTGCTCTGAGGAAGAAAACTGATTTTTTGAGTAAGCTGAATGCCGCACTGTAACGTGCGGCATTTTTTGAAGGTGAAAAAATGCTTAAAACCGAGTTCAAACTGCAATACAGCACCCTAAAGGAAAATGAATCTGTTTTTCCCGTTATAATAGTTGCGGCGGGCAGCTCTGCGCGTATGGCGGGTACCGATAAACAGCTTTTATCCATAGGCGGTATTCCGGTGCTTGCAAGAACGGTAAAGCAGTTTGAAGATTCTCCTTATATTTCAAATATAATAATCGTAACGCGCGCGGATATTATCCCCGATGTGCAAAAAATTGTTTGTGAATACGGCTTTAAAAAGGTGAGTGACATTGTCTCGGGCGGGGCAGACCGCCACGCATCGGTGCTTAACGGCATAAAAGCACTCGGAAGCTGTGCCGAAAAGGTGCTTATTCACGACGGCGCACGGCCGTTTGTTTCGGACAGAATAATAAAAGACTGTGCCACCGCACTGAGCGGTAACGACGGTTGTCTTGCGGTAATTGAAATTACAGATACGGTAAAAAAGGTGACCGAAGACGGCACCGTTGCCGACACACTTGACCGTACTGCACTCCGTGTTGCGCAAACTCCGCAGGGGGTTGACGTAAAAAAGTACATCTTCGCGTCCGAAAGCTTTGCCGATACTGTCTTTACCGATGATGCTTCCGTGCTTGAAAGGGCAGGATACACCGTAAAAACCGTAAAGGGCAGTAAGGATAATATAAAAATCACAGTCAGTGAAGATATACCGCTTGCAGAGTTTATCGCAAGCAAAAATGATAAGGGGCAACAGCAATGAGAATAGGTCACGGATACGATGTTCACCGCCTTGTCAAAGGCAGAAAACTGATACTCGGAGGAGTGAATATTGAGCACGAAACCGGATTGCTCGGTCATTCCGATGCCGATGTACTGCTCCACGCAGTGTGTGACAGTCTTTTGGGAGCCGCGGCACTCGGAGATATAGGCAGGCATTTCCCCGACAGCAGTAAAGAGTTTGAAAACATAAGCTCACTTGTTTTGCTTGAAAGGGTGGGCGGTCTTTTAAACCAAAACGGTTACACCGTGTCGAACATAGATGCCACCGTAATTGCGCAGTCGCCCAAGCTTGCGCCGTTTATTGAGCAAATGCGCAAAAATATCGCAAACGCACTGGGTATTGAAACAGGCAGGGTGAGTGTTAAAGCCACAACCGAGGAAAATCTCGGTTTCACGGGTGAAAAGCTGGGTATCGCCGCGCACGCCGTTTGCCTTATAAACGAGTAATATTTTTTAAGACTTCACCGTATGCTTTTACGGGTGATGGATATGCTTTATGCTTCCTTTAAAAGAAGCACTCTTGCCGCGGTTTTTGCCGCACTTTTGCTTATTTTACTGATTGTGTCAAGGGCACAAGGCTGTATACCGTATAAAGACGGCGATACAAATAAAAAGCGGTTAAGTTTTATTTCATCACTTAGGTTAGGGCAGTGTGATACCACCCCCACCGAAAAGGCAATAACCGTGCCGACGGTTTTCAGCGGCGCTTATGAAAGCTATAACGGTATTCAAAAAGCGGCAGGCTACGATTTAAGCACCTATAAGGGCAGAAAAGCCACGCTTTACACCTATGCTCTTTCAAACGGCGACTATACGGTAAATCTGATTGTTTTAAACGGAAGGATAATAGGCGGGGATATATCCGATGCAGAGTATGGCGGAGATATCCTGCCGCTTAAATGCTATGGAAAAGATAAGGCTTGATAAATATATTTCCAATAATAAAGGTATATCACGCAGCGTTGCGCGAAAACTAATATTTAAGGGACAAGTATGGGTAAACGGCGCCGCGGTAAAGGATATTTCATATCAGGTGGATATATCACATGACAAGGTCCTGCTTGACGGCGGGGAGGTAGGATATAAAAAGCACGTTTATATCCTTATGAACAAGCCTGCGGGGGTGCTGTGCGCCACCGATGATAAAAAAGCAAAAACAGTTATAGATATGCTCCCCGATGAGTATAAAAAGCGAAATGTTTTTCCGGTGGGCAGGCTTGATAAAAACACAACGGGACTGCTCGTGATAACCGATGACGGCGAATTTGCCCATAATTTCATATCACCGAAAAAGCATATCGAAAAATCCTATATAGTCACACTTGACGGTGAGATAAAAGACGGTATGGCTGAAAGCTTTGCAAACGGTATGACCTTTGCCGACGGCACAAGGGTAGGTGCGGCAAAGCTTGTAAAGCTTCAAAGCAACAAGGCACGGGTTATCATAACTGAGGGCAAGTACCACCAGATAAAGCGGATGTTCGGTATGGTGGATTTGGGTGTTGATGCTCTGCACCGCGAGCGGATAGGACAGCTTACATTGCCTGACGGTCTTAAAGAAGGCGAGTTTACCGAAATTGCTCCCGAAACCGCGGAAAAGCTGCACAATAACCCTATTTGTGTATAGTTTAAACAAAACTGTCAGGTAAACATTATTTAATATTCTCATAGAAATGTTGCAATATTTTTGATATAATAATTACCGTGATTAAGTGTCCATAAACAGGAGGTTATAATTTATGGCAAGTTTATCCCTTCGCAGTGTTTACAAGAGATATCCCGGCGGCGTTGTTGCCGTATCCGATTTCAACCTTGAAATCAAGGATAAGGAGTTTATCATTCTTGTAGGCCCTTCAGGCTGCGGCAAATCAACCACACTTCGTATGGTTGCCGGTCTTGAAGAAATTACTGATGGTGAAATCTATATCGGTGATCGTCTTGTAAACGATGTTGCACCGAAGGACCGTGATATTGCCATGGTTTTCCAGAACTATGCGCTTTATCCTCATATGACCGTATTTGATAATATGGCATTCGGTCTTAAGCTTCGCAAAACTTCTAAGGATGAAATCAAGCGCCGTGTTGAAGAAGCGGCAAGAATTCTTGATATTGAGCATTTGCTTGAGCGTAAGCCGAAGGCTTTGTCCGGCGGTCAGCGTCAGCGTGTTGCTTTGGGCCGTGCCATAGTTCGTGAGCCTAAGGTATTCCTGCTTGACGAACCTCTTTCAAACCTTGATGCCAAGCTCCGTGCACAGATGCGTACCGAGATTTCAAAGCTTCACCAGAGACTCGGCACAACATTTATTTACGTAACACACGATCAGACCGAGGCTATGACCATGGGTACCAGAATCGTTGTTATGAAGGGCGGCTTTATTCAGCAGGTTGATACTCCTCAGAACCTTTATCTTTATCCCTGCAACCTTTTCGTTGCCGGATTTATCGGTTCTCCGCAGATGAACTTTATCGAGTCAAAGCTTCTTAAAGAGGGCGATGATTTCTTTGTAGAGTACGCCAGTGTGGATACCAAAACAAGAGCCGGCGTTAAGTTTAAGGTTAAGCTTCCCGCATCAAAGAATAAGGACGGCAAGCTTGATAATTATGTAGGCAAAGAGATAATTATGGGTATCCGTCCCGAGGATGTTCACAATGAGGAAGACCTTATTGCCGCTAATCCGGATGGTAAGGTAACCGCCAATGTTGAGGTTACCGAGCTTATGGGCGCTGAGACCTATCTCTATATGAACTCCGAAGGTCAGGCTATCAATGCCCGTGTTGCTCCCACCAATACCGCAAAACCGGGAGACGTTATCACCATTGCTCTTGAAACCTCGAAAATCCATCTTTTCGATAAGGATACA
>JAZUGP010000030.1:0-7171 GCA_045641225.1 Acutalibacteraceae bacterium | reverse complement strand
ATCCAAGAGATAACGCTGTCATTGAATCCTTTTTCGGCAGATTTAAAGATGTTATGTCATCGCATTTTGTGTACTCAAAATGCGATGGCATAACAAAAACAGTTGACGAAACCATTTATTATTTCAACAATATTAAACCTTTAAGGAAACTTAATAAAAAGCCACCAGTCCAATATCGTATTGAACTGGCAGCTTAATTCTTTTTTTGTGTCTACTAACTATTGGCTATCTCACATCTTTTGATGTTTGCTCTTTTTTATACAAACGGGAATCGAAAAGGGCGACGGCGAAGCCGAAAACAACCTTTCGGGGAACGGTTGTTTAGCCCGTGGGCGTGTAGCCGCGCTCCAAGCGGCGTAGCGATTCCCGTTGTCCGCTCCAAAAAAGAGTGAACATCTTTTGATGTTTGCTCTTTTTTATACAAACGGGAATCGAAAAGGGCGACGGCGACCGAATATCAGGCATATAAAAGTAAATAAAAAAGCACTTGTCCCGCAAAATTGGCACGGACAGTGCTTTTCTATTTATTTTAATCATAAAAGCAGCATTTTCATCATATCGGGGCCGTGGTCAATAAAAAGTCCGGTGGCGGCAGCGGTATCCTCATTAAAGGTTTCAACACCGGGCACCTCTTTTGTGCTGTCATAAAGCAAAAACGGTACCGGCTCGGAGGAATGGGTCTTGGTATCCAGCGGCGTGGGGTGGTCGGGCATAATCAGTATCCTGTAGTCCTCCCCGCAATTTTCAAGATAGTTAAGCACGATAGACAGCACACGGCTATCTATATACTCTATCGCCTTTACCTTATTTTCAGGCTCACCGCGGTGACCGCATTCGTCCGGCGCCTCGAAATGAAAATATACCATATCGTATCCCGCCTTGAATGCCTTTATTCCGGCAAGGGCTTTACCCTCAAAATCGGTATCGATATACCCTGTGGCGCCTTCCACCTCAGGAGTGAACATTCCGGCACACTTGCCGATGCCCTTAAGCAGGTCTACCGCACTTATCACACAGCCGCGCTTACCCCACTTTTTTTCAAAGTCCTCCACGCTCGGCTTGGTGCCCTCGCCCCAAAGCCATATCGCGTTTGCAGGTCTTAAGCCTTTTTCGCGCCGTTTAACGTTTACCGGATGGTCCTTAAGCAATTCACAGCTTTTTTCCATAAGTGCTATAAGCGGTGCTGCGTTTTCCGATGTGCTCAGATACTCGCCTATGCGTTTGCCGGAGATATCGTGCGGAGGTGTCATATTTCCGAGATTTGTTGTGCCGTTTGCCACCACAAGGCAGTGACGGTAGCTTACGCCCGAATAAAACCTATATATTTCGTTACCGAGCGCTTCCTCTACCGTTTTTATTATCTCACGCGCCTCAGCGGTGGAAATATCGCCGGCACAATAGTCTACCATAATTTTATCGCGGTAATCAGCCTCATTTGAGAGTGTAACAAGATTACAACGTAGTGTTACATCGGTATCATTTAAATCAATACCGATAGATGCCGCCTCGAGAGGTGAACGGCCGGTGTAGCTTTTAGTGGGATCATAACCCATAACCGAAAGATTGGCAACATCACTGCCCGGCTTGAGTCCCGCCGCAACGGTCCGGCAAATGCCCACAGAGGATTTTTTTGCAAGTGAGTCCATAACCGGCTTTGAGGCAATCTGCATCGGGGTTTTACCGTTTAAAAACTCCGTTTTGTGATCTGCCATACCGTCACACAAAAGAACCATATATTTCATTATCTTTTCTCCTTATTATAAACGGTACCGCGTTTTAGACTGTCCCGTCCGAATTTCTGTCTTACCGAGAAAACCGAGTCCTCGATTTTCTCCTCTTGCTCATACTCTCTGCCGCTGCCGAAAACATCATCCTGAACGGCAATATCGCCATGCTTTAACCCCGTTACCCTGATACCCACCGAGCGAAGCGGCAAGGTCCAAAGATAGCTGCCCTCAAAAATCTGCATACCGAACTTTGCAATGTTAAGCGCTGTATTTATCGGATTATTAAATGATCGCGAGATCTCCTTTACCTTAAGCGCAGTATCGCGGGTATGAATACAAACACCCGAGGCATACAGCTTCTTTTTGTGAAGCTCTGACGATATATCCTCGGAAAGGGCAAGCAATATTTCCCATACCTCATCGGGAGTCGTTATATCATGGTCGGGAGTAACACTCCTGCCTATACTTTTCGGCATATCGTCCTCAGACGGCGGAGTAACCGGTGAATCATCAAGCCCAAGCGCATATTTTTTAAGCTGAACTCCGCCCACACCGAGCATACGTTTTAACATACCGTCACTCGCGAGGGTGATATCCTTTACCGTGAAAATCCCCGCCTCATTAAGCTTTTTTACGGTGCTTTTGCCGGCAAAAAGCAGATCACCTATCGGAAGCGGCCAAACCTTTTGCTCAAAGTTTTCACGGCTTATCACCGTTACGGCGTCCGGCTTTTTCATATCGGAGCCTAACTTTGCAAAGATTTTATTGAAGCTTACGCCTACCGAAACGGTTATGCCGAGTTCACACTTTATCGCTTTACGAATACACTGAGCTATCTGCTCACCGCTGCCGAAAAGACGGGTGCTGCCCGTGACATCAAGCCAACATTCGTCTATCCCGAAAGGCTCGACAAGGTCGGTATAGCGCTCATATATACCGCGCGCAAGATGAGAATATTCGTTATATTTATTATAATCGGGTGCAATCGTTACAAGATCCGGACATTTTGCCTTTGCTTCCCACACAGCCTGCGCTGTTTTCACACCGGCTTTCTTGGCAAGCTCGTTCTTGGCAAGCACTATGCCGTGCCGCTTTTCAACACTGCCGCACACCGCCACCGGAAGCTCATAAAGTGTGGGGTTTGATAAAAGTGATACCGAGGCAAAAAAGTTATTCAGGTCGCAATGGAGAATAATTCTGTCCGCCACTTTTATCACCCTTTCCGTTTGATTATACCGCACAATGCCCGATATGTAAAGCATTTTCAGATACAAAGCTCGCAAAGTGCTTTCAGATGCAATCTTTCAACCTGCCGCTTACTGTAGCACATATTATATGCTATTTCCTCAAAGGATTTTCCGCAAATATATTTCTGCGAAAGTATTTCACTTAAAATTGAGCCGTCTACCCTGTCAATCTTCTCCTCAATGGCATCACGCTGTTTTCGTGCAAGGGTTATTCTCTGTTTATATTTTTCGGCATTTTCGGGATTTATATCCGCCATTTCGGTAAAACGGCGAATCTTGGCAAGCAGTACACGGTAGCTTTTAAGATAATCCCGCTTTATTGCAGTTTTTTCATCAAGCATCAGCGCACCTCCCCCTTTTTTATTAATCGCGGTAACACAAGCGATACAAACTGACCGTAGCTGTAGTCGGTGCCGTGCTCCTTATTATATGTATCGATCCTTTTAAGTGTAACGCCTATAGGGTCGGTAAGCCATTTTCGGCGGCGCACCTGCTCTGCCCGCCATAGCTTCATACCCCTCGACTTGCACTGCCCGTTGCAGTACTCAGTCCTGCCTGCAGGCAATCGCGCACCGCAGCATCTGCAATGCAAAACTTTTTCTTCACTGTCCATACTTTTGTACATCCTTGTTACCTCCGAATATTATACTTGACTTTTACGTAATCTTGTAATACAATTTATTTTAGAGAGGATAAATTACGCGATTTCGTAAGTTCAAGCATATTATATTACGAGATTTCGTAAATGTCAAGCATTTTTTTACGTTTTTTCGTAAATAATAAAGGGGACTATTATTATGAAGCCGATATATGAACGCATACACAGTCTTTGCTTGGAGCGCGGCACCAACATTACCAAGCTTTGTGCCGACTGCAACATACCGCGTGCCTCACTTTCGGACTATAAAAACGGAAGAACCAAATCACTCTCTGCCGAAACGCTCTCCAAAATTGCCGATTATTTCGGTGTTACGGTTGATTACCTCTACGGCAAACAGGAGCTTGACAAGGAGGAAATTGCCAAGATTGCGCTATTTGGCGGAGATACTGACGTGACAGACGCAATGTGGGAAGAGGTTAAGCGCTTTGTCGGCTATGTTAAGGAGAGAGAGAATGGAAACAACTAAGCTTTATACCTTTGCAGAACGTGAAGGGGTAAAGATATGCCGCCTGCCGCTGCCGGAAAACCTTTCGGTTTCCGCAAAGTGCGGCTCGGGACTTTATGTGGGTATGGACGACGGACTTTCGGGAGCCGCAGAAAAAGTATGTCTTGCTCACGAGCTCGGTCACTGTGCCACCTACAGCTTTTATAACGTATATTCCCCGCTTGATATCCGCGAAAAGCACGAAAACCGTGCAAATAAATGGGCAATTAAAAAGCTTGTACCGAAAAACCGTCTTGAAAATGCGATACACTTGGGTTATGATAATATATATATGTTATCGGAATATTTCGGCGTTACGGCGGACTTTATGAAAAAGGCGATAAACTATTACGGGATTACCGAATGAAAAGGATCTTATTACGATTTATCGGGGGATGAATTATGTATCCGTTATTACTTTCCGCGCCCGTTAAGGATTATTTATGGGGCGGCAAAAGACTTATTGATGAATATGGTTTTAACACAAGCGGTGAAAAAGCCGCCGAGGCTTGGCTGCTTGCCGCAAGAAATGACGGTTGTTCCACCGTTAAAAACGGCAGTCTGGCAGGTAAATCTTTATTTGAGGCACTTGAAATATGGGGTGAAAAGGGCATCGGCAAAAACGCCGCCGCATTCCCTTATTTTCCGCTGCTTATAAAGCTTATAGACGCTGATGACCGTCTTTCGGTGCAGGTACACCCCGATGACGAATACGCAATGCGTTACGAGGGTGAATTCGGCAAAACCGAGATGTGGTATGTTGTGGACTGTAAGGAGGGCGCAAGCCTTATTTACGGCTTTAACAAAAACATCTCAAAGGAAGAATTCCAAAACAGAATAGAAAACAACACATTATCCCAAGTATGCAATTTTGTTCCGGTTAAAAAAGGTGATGTTTTCTTTATTGAGTCTGGTACAATGCACGCTATAGGAAAAGGAATACTCATAGCTGAGATACAACAAAACTCCAACGTTACCTACCGTGTTTCCGACTACGGAAGACTGGGTGCTGACGGCAAACCGCGTGAGCTTCACGTTAAAAAGGCCATTGACGTTACCAAAACCGTAAAGCCGGAGACTCCATACGGCAATGTAGGCGAACTTACACTCTTCCCGTTCGGTATGGTGAGAAATCTTGCAAAGTGTAAGCTTTTTACCGCCGACCTGCTTTCTCTTGACGGTAACGCGGGCATCTTTGAGGAAAACAGTTTTGTATCGCTTGTTTGTCTTGACGGCCAAGCGATAGTATCCTATCCGCTCGGCAACTTCACCGTTAAGAAGGGTGACAGTATTTTAGTTCCGGCGGGTATGCGGATAATAGTTTCGGGCAAAGCCGAAATAATCTGCTCACACGTTTAAACGCATAAGCAATAAGCACCAAGCCATATCTTCCTTGCCTGTGTTATCATTTTTTACAGGTGGTATTCCGTAAGCCATTCCTGTTACCTTTCCGCTTTTCATTGAGTATGGCAGCGTGCACAGGGCGATAAATCAACTTGCCGCGGGGTGATATTTTATGACTGATATTGAGATTTTGCTTCACCTTATCCGCTCAGCGGTTTTGGGTGAGGATACAGACCTTTCGGCAATTTCATTAAGCAATGGTCAGGCTGAAAATATCATTCGGATTGCAAGCAGGCATGACCTTGCCCACCTTATTGACCTTGGAATTAAAAAAACCTCTTTGCCTATCGACAAAAAGCACTCGAAAGCACTCGAAAAGGTTTTTTTGCAAGCGGCGCTCAAGGTTACTGTTATTGATTTTGAACTTGAAAAAATCTGCAGTATTTTTGAAAAAAGCGGTATAGATAATATACCGCTCAAAGGCGCTGTGATAAGGGATATGTATCCCGAAAAGTGGATGAGGACAAGCTGTGACATAGATATCCTCGTGCGCGATAAGGACATAAAGCTTGCAAGCAAAGCACTTATTGAAGCAGGTTATGAATACATAGCGGAAAAGTATCATGATATCGGCTTTAAAACGCCGTCCGGAATAACTCTCGAGCTTCATTTCAGTATATGCGAGCATGAAAAACTCGCCGATAAAATACTGATAAAAGCTTTTGAATATGCCGTGCCGATTTGCGATAACTCACACCGTTTTGTCTTTCCGGATGATTTTATGATGTTTTACACGGTGGTTCATACTGCCCATCACTTTCACTCGGGCGGGTGCGGTATAAGGCCCATTACAGACCTTGTGATTTTAAAGGACCGTCTTACCCTTACCGATGAGTTTTACAACCTGCTCAAAGAAGCCGGACTTACAAAATTTTACGAGGGTATTTGCGCTTTATCGCGCGTTTGGTTTTTTGATGAGAAGCATACCGCTCTTACGGAACAAATGGAGGATTTCATTGTTGAGGGCGGTGTTTACGGCACACGCAAAAATCATATTGTCGTCGAAAAAAGCGAGGCTGAAAACAGGCTTTTATACTTTATGTCCCGCATTTTTCCCTCTCTTTCGGAGATGCGTGTAAGATACCGCATCTTATATAAGGCGCCGTTTCTGTTGCCCGTTTTCTGGTTTGTAAGGATTTTCAAAAACGGTCTGTTTTCAAAGAACTGCCGCAGACACATAGCCGAAATAGGCGTTGTGTATTCTACTCCGAAGAGCGATCAAAGGGCAGTCGGCGATATGCTTGAAAGCCTTGGAATAAAGAGATAATATATAAAAAAAGGAAGGTAACATCAGTTCGGCGCGTGTCGATAAGGATGTTTTTTGAAGCATTTCCGTCACGCGCCGAACACGATGTATTCCACTGCGTGGAATGTGATGTGCTTATCAGCGTGATGTTCGCCTCCGGCGAGTGATGCGCCTGCGGGCGTGGGTGGAATACATCACATCACTTTGCGGCAACGCCGCAAAACATCACTGTGCCGCAAGGCATAACATCACTTGCCCGACAGGGCAAACATCACTTTCTCATCGGAAATTATATATAATTTCCCTGCTTGCTACGGTATGAGACAAATAATCAGAAAAAACCTGCTGAAAAGGATTTAATTCCTTCTCAGCAGGTACTTTTTGCACAAAAAACTGCCTTAT
>JAZUGP010000029.1:0-4392 GCA_045641225.1 Acutalibacteraceae bacterium | reverse complement strand
AGTTTGCCCGTGGGCAAACATATCGACAATAATACCGGCTGAATAAAAAAACCGACTGATTTTATTTATCAGCCGGTTTTTGCTTATAAGTGCGCACTTACTCACCGCATTCTGTGGCGGTTATCTCGCAATACTGTCCTTAAGAACAAGTCTCCTTCGGACTTGTTTTTTTGTTATATTTCAAAATCAATACAGCTGCGTGTTTTTGTGTAAGGTCTTATCTTACTGTCAGCAACGGCAACATGATATTTATTTACCGCATAGGCCTTAAGGGCATCAAAATCTTCAAGTGTTGCATCAAGCATCATATCAACATTTGAGGTTTCAAGCGGTTTTATATTAACCTTGATATCAACAAGGCCTTCTACCCTGCCTTTTAAACCCTCAAGCCCCTCTTTCGCGGCTTTTTTAACTATTTCTTTTTTGTTTTCGGGAATATCATCATTTAACTGCCAAAGAATTATATGCTTTACCATAACAAAAACTCCTTTATAATTATTTTAAATTATTGTAGCAGAGTTTAACCTGAATATCAAGATGTTTGTAAAAAAGGCAATCGGCAGACCAAAGTCCGCCGACCGCCATAAGGAGAGGTATATAATGAAAAAGATGTTAAAACAGATTAACTGTTTGCGCCGATTTTAATGTCGGCTGTATAACTCCTGCCCGAGCGATAAATTGTTATTTTTACGGTTTTACCGACATCAAGGTCGTTTAAAACATCGCTCACATCGGTGTATTCCGTGATTTCCCTGCCTGCAAACTCGGTTATAATATCACCTCTGCGAATCCCCGAATCACCTGCGGGGCTATCCTCGTCAACACTCATTACCACCGCGCCTGCGGGGTATCCGAGCTGTTTTAAAAGCGAGCCTGTGTAGCGGTTACTCAGCGTTATGCCTATATAAGGCTCGGGACTGTTTTCGCGGGCTATTATGCTCTTTACCTTTTCAACAACCGTGTTTATCGGAATTGAAAAGCCCATTGCCTCATATTCCTCGGCAACGATTTTAGAACTGTTTATACCGATAAGCTGACCCTTTGAGTTTAAAAGAGCGCCTCCCGAATTGCCGGGGTTTATCGCGGCATCGGTCTGGATAAGCTTTACATTTGAGTTGCTCGAAACAACCCTGTCAAGTCCGCTTATTATTCCATAGGTCACACTGCCCATAAACTCAAGACCGCCGGGGCAACCTATGGTTACAACATACTGACCTACCGAAAGATTTGAAGAATCTCCGATTTCTGCCGGCATAAGCCCGTCTGCGTTAATTTTTATCACGGCAATATCATTTGAAATATTGTATCCCACAACCGTTGCGGGGAAAGAATCGGTTGAATTACCGTTTAAAAATACCTCAATTTTTGAATCTCGTGTTGACTCAACAACATCCTCTATAACATGGTAGTTTGTAATTATATATCCATCGGACGAATAGATAACGCCCGAGCCCTCACCCGGACTTTCGGTGCTGCCGCCGAAAAAGTTTATCACCGAGGTAGTGGTTCTGATTCCCACAACACTTTTTTCCGCCTTTTTTGCTACCGCCTGAGCTATTGAATCAATGCTTTCGTTTACCGTGATATTCACGTCATCGCCGTTTTGGATAACGGTTTTATGCGAGTTTGATTTTTGCCCCTTCAGATAAAAGTAAGCTCCGCCGAAACCTGATGCCGCACCGATGAGAATTGATAAAACCACCGCAAGCACCACGGTTGCCGTGCCGGTTTTTCTTTTGGGCTTTTGAGGCTTTTGCGGCTTAAAGTCATTATAACCAAAGCCGTGATTATCTTGATACGAATAAGAATATTGTGCAGTATCTTTTCTTGAAAAAGAATCATCGAAAGTATCCTGTATTATATCTTCTTTATTTTTGTTGTAAAATCCATTGCCGTTTTGGTTTTCGGGACTGTAATCTTCCATAAAAATCTCCCTTTCGTCTATCACTTAGTATATCATATACGCAAATTATTGCGAATATCGTAGCATTATGTTAACATTTCGTGAATATTTGATGTTTTTCCTACAAAAAAACATTGCATTATTTTGTATTTTGTGTTATCATTTAGAAGTAAATGTAGGCCAATTTGGAGGTAATTTTATGGCAAAGAAACTTTTGGCAATTTTTTTAACGGTGCTTTTAGTGGCATGCCTTGTTTTTCCTGTGGGTGTTTCCGCAGAAAAAGCTGAGGATTTTTGCTATGTTGCACTCGGTGCCTCAACGGCAAACGGTTACGGTATGCGTTATTATTTTGACAAATACTTTTACGACCATCCTACCGAGCGTGCTAAAGACCTTGACGAAAGCGGATACCGCAACAATGTTGAGGGCTCCTATCCCGACCTTATCCGTGACGAGTTTGAAAAACGCGGATATAATGTCGACTATAACCAGCTTTCACAAAGCTCAATGCGTATTGAGGAGCTCCGTTTTTTGCTCGACAAGGATTATAAAGGTGATGAATATACCGCTTGGCGTTTTTACAACAGCGATAAACATAAGGGCTGGTGGATAAATGATCTCGAAAGCCTGCGTGAGGATTACAAAAAGAGTGTAGAAAAAGCCGACCTCATCACACTTGACCTCGGTATAAACAATTTCGGTGTTTATATCTCAAACCAGATGCTTGACGGACTTTACGGCCACGACTTTTCAAAAATCGTAGACAAAAAGTATGCTGATAAGTTTTATGCCTTCAGAGATGAAATTCACGAGCTTATAGGCAAGCTTGTTGACGATACCTCGGCACTTGATGAAATCGAAAATGTTTCGGATACCTTTGCCTATGCCCTACTCGGTTACATCATCAATTTTGACGCTGTGGTTGAAAAGATACGCGATCTTAATCCGGACTGTGACATTATCGTTCTCGGTATTCAAAACCCGATGTCAGATGTTTACGTTACCCTCAAGGGTATCAAATTTTCTTTCGGTGATCTTTATTCAATACCGATAGGTATGGCAAACAGATATGTTACCTCGAAATCATCACATCGCAACGAATACTATTATGCCGATATAGCAAATGGCGGCCATGTAAGCTTCTTCCTTGATCAGATAAATGATTATAACGGCGATCCTGCTACCATTACTCAGGAAATGAAGGACTGCTTTGACCTTTATGATACCCGTCTTTATGCAAGCACAAGAGCTGCCGAGCAGTTAAAAAACGAAGGTGTTACCCCTGAAGAAAACGCTCAGGTTTTAACCGCGGTTTACGATTCGCTTATGAAAGCGATTAAAAAATGTGTTGCGGTTGAATCAATGCCGCTTGACCCGTTGATTGACGGTATGGATATTGATGCTGTCACCGATGATTTGATGAGTGCGTTTAAAGGCATTATCACCGAGTCAGCCTCCGCAAAGCTTTCGGCACTGCGAGGCGGCCCCGCATTTGATTACGATGCCGAAGCAAGAGTAAGCGAGGTGCTCAACGATGATGCTCACAAGCTTGTTGCGGCATTCTATATGCGCTCTTATCTCGGCAACACATTCCTTACCCACCCGAGCCCGAAGGGCCACCAGGAAACCGCTGAAACGGTTTTATACACCTATGATAAGAAAATCACCTGCAAAAAGGCACGTACCATTAAATATATTACAAAGCAGGTTAATGTTGTTAAAAACACATTCAGCTACGGAAACAGTATGCTTAAGTCGCTTGGTGAGACTATTAAGTCAATAGACATTAAAGTTTACAAAGCCGCAACAGCACCTATAACTTCCTTTGCAGGCAGACTCTTTGACATTAAAAAGTCTGCCAAGTCGGAATATATTTCTCCTAAGCTTGATTTCAGCTCACTTGGATCAGTCACCGCCTCCGCAGTGGCTGTGCCCGAAAAATCCGCGCACAGCCATAACGCAACACTTCACACGAAAAAGCCTGCCACCTGCACAGAAAACGGACTCGAGGCGCACTACTGCTGTGAAGCATGCGGAAAATATTTTAAGGATAGAGGCTGCACGCAGGAGGTTACTTTTGAGGAACTTGTTATTGCCGCCAAAGGTCACAGACTGATGCACGTGAAAGCTCATAATCCGACCTTCTTCAGCATCGGAAACACCGAATACTATGTATGTACCGTATGCGGCGCGATGTTCGAAGATGCCGAGGGCACAAAACCGATAACCGACCGCACACAGGTTATAGTGCCAATTATAAAATAAATACGAAATTAAAAAAACGCAGTGAGCTTAACCTGGACTGCCCCCAATTGTGCGGACAGCACAAAAACACCCCTATGGTAGATAAATATTAGATTTCAAGCAACGAACTGACTTCGGTATTCCATCGGAGTCAGTTTTGTTTTTAACTGAATTCGTTGGTAGTTGTAGAAATAGATGTATTCATTTATGAGGAGGCGAGCCTCCTCATAAGTTTTGAGTTTTT
>JAZUGP010000028.1:0-43117 GCA_045641225.1 Acutalibacteraceae bacterium | reverse complement strand
ATCAACATGCTTTTTGAATAAAGAATACAATTCATTATATTCTTTATTCATATTTTCTTCATTAAACGAATTCAAAATACTGAAAATTGATACGCCGTTAGGATAAAACTTATCCCCGCCTATAGAATAATAAGCCTTAAGGAGTTTTAATATTTCATATAAATAAGATTTATCCTTTGTAAGTTTATATATTTCATTAAAAAACATACTTACCCACGGTGCGTTATAAAGACGTACCTGATTTTCAGGCTTGCCGATTGTGTTATACACATATCCCGTATTACTGTCATAAATTTCTCTTTTTACGAAGCGCACAAACTTCATAAGCGCATCGTAATACTTTTGATTATCATGTGTCTGCAAATATTTTGCAATAAGCAGTCCCATTCCCATTCTTTCACGGGAGGCATTATGATCCGGAACACAATCCTCAAAGATAGTATGCTTTTCTTTATTGTCATAAATTAAAAACGCTCCGTCAAGCGGACTGCCTTTCTTGTGATACTGCTGTTTTTCCACAATAAACTTAATTCTTTTTTCAACAATCTTTTCAAAGCAGGGCTTTACCGTAAAATCGGCGTATGTAGTATTCTCGTCTATTTCAATAAAAAACCGGATATCCCCCAAGGAAACAGGCGTGTAATCAACCGTTACGGTATTTCCGTTTATTAAACAGTTGATATCATTATCTTTTGTATATATGCGGGCATTTTTAATATTTCGCCCTGTTTCAGCCGTAAAATGTATTTTTTCATTTTCAAATACGGTGTAATGCTCTGCCGATATCCCGATAAACTGTGAAAAACCAAGTGCCTTTAATCGAAAATCCTCATTGTTTTCAGACGGAAAAACAACAAGCTCAATCTCGTATTCTTCATTTTGGCAAAGTTCTGACGGTGATAAATTCAGCAAAAATCTGCCTCTTTTATTACTTTCGCAATCCAATATACTGTAACTGTTAAAAGAGCCTTTTGAAGCAACAATTCCGAGGTTGTTTTTTGATACTCCCATTTTAACTGCGTTGATGTATGTTGTGTTTAAGCCGCACCAAATATGTGTATTGCAGCTGTAAACAAGACAGTCATCGGCATAAGTATAAACATCGTTTAACGGCAATTCAACCGAGCAATTATACTCGCTCAAGAACAAATCCGGATACACAAGATTTTTAAAGATGAATTTTTGTACAAAATATCCGCGCTCATCAAAGGAATAACCGACCGATACCTGTAAAACACCGTTGGAATAAACTGCATCTGCACGGTCCTCGCTCTGCGAAAAGTCCACTAATTCAAGCGCTTTTTTCCTGATTGCATTCTTTCCGTAAAAACCGCTGTAATATTCAAAATGCACCTTTCCCCATTTTCCGTACTCAGAGCACCAATTCATTATATCCGAATCGTTTAATAATATTATGGATTTTACCGTTCCGTCATTTTCATCAAACTTTACATCGAAAATATCATTTCTCATAACTATCACCCATCTGATAATTTTACAAATTCCCGATTTTGCAAGCGTATATGTTTACGAAAGAGTGACCGCCATGGCAATTAAAACTACGGGAATAATCAATAATATGGTACCTATCGTCTTAAACGTTTTTTTCATTGCTTGCCCACCCCTTTTATCTGCTTACCTCTCTTTTTCTGAGATTCAGTAAAACAAGGTTTTGGAAGACATTTGTTATCGCATAGTATCTATAGTCTTCTTTGATTGTTTTTTCGGTATAGAATACCATATCGTTATGGATTTTCTGCGGTTTGAAATCGTACAGCTTCTGACCCAAAAAATAAAGTGTGTAGGTTTTGCCCATATACTTTTTATAGGAGTTTTCAAGCTTTGTGGCGGCAAGAGGAGTGAGTTCAAAGCCCAAATACTCCTTACTGTCCTTAATTCTTGAACGCAATCCCTCCACATCGGGATCGGTGATAACAACCTTGCCCTCGGGATCGGTAACGGCAAAGCTTAATTTTGTGCTGTAGTTAAGGCTTTGGTTTACGTGAAGCTCCTGCGCAAACATCCAGCAAAAGAGCTCACGGTCTATATAAGAATAATCCCACGCGCTGTGCCCGACATTTAAAAGGGATATCATTCTGCACATACTGCCGCCGACATTGTTTATGGCGTTGAACATATTAAGTGAGCTGTTATAGGATACCGTTTGGTCGGCGGTGCCGTGATAAATCATAATGGGGATATTTTTAAGGGTATTGGCGGCATAGGCATCACCGCCGCCGCAGATGGGCGCAGCCGCCGCGAAAAAGTTGCCGTATTTTGCAAGAAGGTCCCAAGTGGCGTAACCGCCCATCGAAAGTCCCGTTACATAGATACGGTTACGGTTTGCACCGTACTTTTCTATAACCTCATCAAGCAAGCGCTTTGCGGCACTGAGACAGCCCTTTTCGTCGCCGCCGTAATATTCATCAATACTCCACCATTTGCCTGTGGGGCATTGAGGAGCAAGCACTATCGAGTTTGAAAGAAAATCACCCGCTACGCTGAATGCCTTGCGTATCCGCTCGTAGTAGTGGTTATATGTGTTTCCGCACTCACCCGCGCCGTGCAGGAAAAGGTAAACGGGGCAACCGCCCGCAGGCATTGATTTAGGAACATAAAGAACATAAGCGAGGGTTTGGCCCGACTTTTCGTCGGTATACCAAAGCTTTTCAAAATCGGGCATTGAATAGAGGGAGGCATCATAGTTATAAAGCTTTACTATCTTTTCGCATTCAAGCTCCGCCATATCCTCAAACTCATACGAAAGATTGTATTCAGAATCGTCTTCCGTGTCGGCGGCGGACTGCTCATTTGAGTCTTTGCTTTCCTCATCAAAGCTTTCTGCCTGTGAGGCTTTTTTGGTTTTACTGCTTTTTGAGGACTTTTTTTGAGTTTTTATATTACTTTCGGTCTTTTGAACATCGGCGACCGACTGCGTATCGCTTGTGAGCCCGCCTGTTGTTTTACTTTTACAGCCGCAGGAAAAACAGATAAGCGCGGCAAGTAATATTGCGGCAAAACGTTTCATAGTTTTTCTCCTTATTGTTGTTTATTCCGCCAAAGCCGAAATCACCTTATCGGCAACATTAAGACACAGCGCGCCGGCATCGTTAAGCTCGGCATAAAACTCACGGGCACCGCCCGAAAGACCGTCCGACACCGCTTTGAGCAGTATGCACGGTATGTTGTTTATCTCGCAGGCGAGCACTATTCCCGCCGACTCCATATCGCATACATCGCCCTCAAAATCGAGGTGCAGATGATTTTTTTCGTTTGAGCTCGAAACAAACTTATCCCCCGAACAACAGGTTGCTTTTACAAGGTCCGGACAAACTGAAATTGCCTTTTCAACGAGCTTTTCACTTGTGGGCAGAAAGATAGAGCTGTGCCCGTCCACCTGCCCTACCTCAAGCTCCAAAAACTCGGAGCAATCGTATTTGTAATGCACCACCCTGTCTACTATGCAGGTTTTCTGCTTTTTCATCTGCTCGGTAAGACCGCCTACCACTCCGAAATTAACGATAACCTCCACACCGAATGCCGTTACAAGATACTGCACGCCGGCGGAAGCGGCTATCTCACCCATACCGGTATGCACTATATAAACCTCGTTGCCGCCGTTTTCGGTACGGAAAACATCAAACCCTTTAGGTCCTTTTATTCTTGTAAGATTTTTGTAGCGGTCAAAAACAGCGTTTGTTTCTATTGCCACGATAAGACCGATTTTCATAACTTAAAACCTCTGATTATTATACTGTTGCGGTTTGCCCCGCCGGAATACAAAACTGCCTTTTTGCAAGCCTTTTTGCTCACACTTCCGTTTATTGCTTATTTGGTTTAAGTATAGCACATCGGATTTTATAAAACAACATAAATTAAAAAAGTCTTTCTTTAATTTTTGATATGAGTATAATATAGATATAAGGAAAATACGGAGGTGACTGTTATGGTTAAGCTAAACCCCGATGAGGAAATAGTGAAAACGGTTAAAGAGGGACTTAAAAGAACCGGCGGTTACTGCCCCTGCCGCAGAGAAAGGACCGAGGAATACAAATGTATGTGTAAGGAGTTCAGAGAACAGATAGCCGACCCCGAGTTTGAGGGATTTTGCCACTGTATGCTTTACTATAAATCAAAGGAATAAATGAAAAGTCCGTGGGTTACGGTTTTAAGGTAACTCACGGACTTAATTTTTTATTTTTTATCTGCCGAAACGGCAGGCTGTTCTTTTCCCGTATCCTCAGCCGATTGGTCGGTATCGGCTGTGGATGTCTTTATCTTAGGCGGACGGTAGGAAAGCTTTAAAAGTACCGGTGTGACAAGCGCACAGCAGAGCACACAAAGCACTATTGCAGGGAGTATCTTACTGTCTATATATCCGCCGGAAATACCCTTTTGCGCCACCATAAGGGCAACCTCTCCGCGCGCCACCATACCAAAGCCCACCGTGAGCGAGTCGCGTTTATCCATACGGCATATCCTTGCCGCCGTGCCGCAACCGATTATTTTGGTAAGCACCGCCATTAAGATAAGGCAAAGCGCAAAGGCAAATACCGAAAGGTTAAAGCCGGAAAGGTCGGTTTTAAGACCGATATTCGCAAAGAAAACGGGTGAAAAGAAAAGGTATGACGCAACCGTAATCTTTTTTGCCACAAACTGCCGCATATCGGTAAGGTTACAGAGAATAACTCCCGCAAAATACGCACCCGTGATATCGGCAACACCGAATATCCGCTCGGCGCAGTATGCCATAAGCAGACAAAAGGCAAGCGCCCATATCGCAACGCGGCGGTGGTGTGCGTGGTTTACCGATATTGCCTTGAATATGCGGTAAACGATATAGCCTACAACAAATGTGAAGACAAAGAAAAGCACTATTTTAAGCGCCACAACGGCGGGTTTTACGGTGCTGTCACCCATACCTGTGAGAATGCTCAGTACCACGATACCTATAATATCGTCAATTATCGCGGCGGAAAGCAAAGTTGCACCTGCTTTTGTTTTGAGCTTGCCCATTTCGTGCAATGTTTCAACCGTAATACTTACCGAGGTGGCCGCAAACACAACACCCACAAAAGCCGCTTTCATAAGTGTTAAAAAGTCAAGTGTTTTACCGAAAAAGAGGAGATACGCGCCGCCGCACCCGAGTATAGGCACAGCAACACCCATAACCGCTATAAGGCAGGCGGTTGGTCCCGTGTGCTTAAGCTCACTTATATCGGTATCGATACCCGCTATAAACATAAGCATTATTACACCGATTTCTGAGGTCATCTGCAAAAAGTCACTTTCATGCAAGAGCCCTATTCCGCTCGGTCCCAGCAATATACCCGCCACAAGTGCGCCCACCACCTGAGGGAGGTGCACCTTTTCGGTAAGCACGCCGAGTGCCTTTGTAAACAGCAAAATAAGTGCAAGTGCCAATAAAAACTGATAGGTTTCCAAAGCTTTTCCGCTCTTTTCAAAAATAAATCGGTGCCGTAAAGCACCGATTTATTATAACTCATTCAGCGAATATTGCAAGTGTTTTATTTGAGCATTTTGTTTACGAGCTTTTGAACGGCGCTGTAGTCATAGCCTGCCGCGGTAAGCTTTTGCTTGCGTTCCTTACCGTTTCCCCAGATGCCCTTTATTACCTCGTTTGCAAGCTGCTGATTTGTTTTCTTTTGAGGTGCGGAGGGTTTATTAAGCTTTTTGTTCACAATGCTCTGCACGGCATTATAATCATAACCCGCGGCGGTGAGCTTTTGTTTTCTCTCCTCGCCGTTGCCCCACTTACCGGCTATAACCTCATCGGCAAGCTGTTCGGCGGTTACGGTTACCTTAGTATCCGCGGCGGTTGACTTTTTTGTAAGTCCCGCACGGTTTACTATGGCGTTAACACAGCCCGTTGCTGTTTTTGACGCAAAATCCTCGGTAAGAATTATCGGGGTGTCAGTGGTGCTGTCCATAAATCCACATTCAATAAGCACGGCAGGCATATTTGTTTCTCTGCATTCGCCGAGGTCTGCCTCGGACAGCGGTCTTGACCTGTTTCCGCGAAGTCCCGTTTGCTCTACCGCACGGTTATAGATTTCGCTCTGCCACGCCTTGGTTGTTTTAATGTTTTGGTCGCCCGTAAGCTTACTGTAAATATAAGCTACCGTACCGCCGCCCGAACCGCCTTTTACACCTGCGTTGTGGTGTACGGCAAGATAAAAGTCCGCCTTGAAATCGTTTGCCTTTTTTGCCCTTTTTGATATACTTTCATCGGTGCCGTTATCTATACGCAGTACCGAAATGCCGTCATAATCTTTAAGCATTTCCTCGATTTTATCGCAGACACGCTTGTTTAAGATATATTCGCGGGTTTCGTTGGGGTCTATGGCCTTCATACAGCGCTTGCCTGCTGTATTATAGCCGTGACCTGCATTAAGAGCCAGTTTAAACATTGCTTGCCTCCTTTACCTCGGGGAGCCCCGCAATACTTGTGAGGATTGAGAGAAGTCCCGCAAGACCGGCTGAGGATACTACCATAAGCCAGTTCACATCACCTATCATCGCCGAGGTTCCTATTGTGGCAATCGCGGTTTGCGCTACAGTTTTAACGCACCTTACCGCCGCCGCTCTTATCCATTTTTTTAATTTATTGCTCATAGCTACCTTCCTTTTTTATATTTTTTCTTCAAGATTACTTATTCTGCGGTTAATAACCTTTATTTTTTCTTCGAGCACGGGCATCCTTTTTGCAAAATTGTTATGCTCGCGCACCTCTCTTGTGAGTTCTTCGATTTTTACCTCGTTAACGCGCTGGCTTACCTTGATACCGCCGAATGTTCCCGCGGCAGTACCGATAAGCGCGAGAACACCGGTTATCAGCGCCGCTGCTATCTCGGTTGGCATAACACAAACCTCCTATCCGCTTTAAAGAAGCATTGCGGTTATGCCGGACGGAAAAGTTTTCACTCCCCCTAAATATATATGCTCAGCCGAGGGCGTTTGTTTCTTCAGCGCAGTATATCTCTGCGCGATTATAATGCTTGATGTTTTTAAAAATCTTGACATAACATTACCTCTTTAACCCTTAGAACTGATATACATAGAATACATCGCCGACATTTATAACAGCATCATACTGTGATGTAAAACTAAAAGCATCAATAGAATTGCTTCTTATTCTTACACCGCTTTGGCAAGATGTTGACTTAGCCACAAAAACAACTTGGTTATTCGGTAATGTTCCGTTTTTCTTTAATACAAAAACAGCATTTGTGTAAGGCAATCCGTCAAAATATGTTTTTACCCTGTTGCCTGCGGCATAAGCAGTTGTAACGGTAATTGACGGAACAGATGAGCCCGAATAAGTTACTGTGATATCTCCCTCACAGTATTTGCCCGCCGTTTTACAGGTTTTCGTACCTGCCGTATTCATTTCGGCGATTTTGTTTCCCTTGTAATTTATTTCAACCGCGCTCATTATTCAACACCTCCGTTATATATCGGGAGAGTTTGCAAAGTGAGAAATCCGCTGTCGTTTGTTAAATCGCTTGTTTTGGTCGGCACATCTTCAGTATCCGCTTTGTTGGCAAGCGCATATCCGATATTTTCCAACTGGTCGTCAACATACTTTTTAGTCGCAAGGGTATTATCAGAAGCACTTGACGGCGTATTCCTACCGGCTATAGCATCGCCGTCTTTGGTTACGGTGAAAGCATTAGAACGAGAAGAATCTGACGTTCCTTTACCTACCATAAACAAAGCATTTGCATCGTCTTCATTATATTTTCCGACGACAGTCTGCGCTGTTTGTTTTGCTTTCGTTCCTATACCGCTTGTGTGTGATGCTTCGCCACTCGCCACTGTCTGGTCACCTTCGGCATGACTATGCCGACCTGAAGCCGTTGTATAATATCCTTCTGAATGTGCCCTTACGCCAGAAGCATTTGTGTTTCCGCCCTCTGCGTGAGACGCAGTACCCGTTGCTGTTGTACTATTTCCCTCGGCATGGCAACCAAACAGGTTATTGTCTCCGTTAATTCCCGCTGTGGTGGATTGTCCTTCTGCATGACTTGCCATCGAATAAGCTTTTGATGTCCTGCCTTCTGCATGGTTGCCAGTACCCGTTGCTGCTGTGCCACTGCCTTCGGCATGAGACCCAGAACCACTGGCATTATTTTCCAAACCTTCTGCGTGAGAAGCATAACCTGTTGCATTCGTGGCGCTACCTTCAGCATGTGCATATTCCCCCTGCGCCGTATTTTGATTGTAGTTATTAAATATTTCGCCCTTAGTGTATCCGCCACCGCCAATAATTGTCTTCCCTACTACATTAGCAACTTTGTTCGTATCTACTACTGAATTGCCATTCGGTAGTTTAACATCTTTCACTATTCCGCTCATAACTTGTTGTAATGTAGATGATTCGCCCGAGTTTTTACCGTTATATCCGCCTATGCCAGCTACGAATGTATCGCCATTTCGCATTACTTCTACTGCATTAGACCTATTGGAATCTGTTGTGCCATTACCAATTGTAAGCAAGGCATCGTTTATTGGTTTGTTAAATCTACCTATGGCAGTTTGAGCTTCGAAAATTGCCTTGGTGTTAACACCGCTCGCGTGCGAATAAGTGCCGCTTGCTTCGGTGGCATAACCTTCTGCGTGTGCACCCTCTGCCGTTGCTTTGGTTTCATATCCCTCTGAGTGAGAATGAACACCCGAAGCTATTGTTCCGAGCCCTTCGGCGTGTGAAGTGCCGCCGCTTGCAACGCTTTCATTTCCCTCGGCGTGTGAGCTTACTCCCGAAGCGGTATTGTCCTGCCCCTCGGCGTGTGAGCCGTAACCCGTTGCTTTTGTATTTCGTCCCTCTGCGTGTGCGCATATTATGGCTTCGGTATTCCAACCCTCTGCGTGTGAAGCATAACCTGCTTTTGTTTCTTTGCCCTCCGCGTGAGCATACTTTCCGCCCGCAACGGTGTTCTTGCCTTCGGCGTGGGCTTCTTCCATTACGGCTTTAGTGCCCTTGCCCTCTGCGTGAGCATATTCGCTTATTGATACTTCGCCTGCAAGCGGTTTTGCAGGACACCATAAGCAGTCTCCCGAAGAAGCAGTACCTGTAACACCGATGCCTTTATCAAAAGTTATGGCGAACTGTTGATAATCAGTCTGTGTTACACCTGTAACCTTGCCGAAGCTATCATAATTCTGACCGCCGAATATACAACTACATACATCGCCTACACCGAGGTATATATCTGTACCACTGACATCAAGAACAAATGTTGAATCGGGATTTCGGGCTGTAACAATATTCCAACCTTTGCACCCTGCAATATTTCCGCTGTAATCGTTGAATACTTCGCCGCTGTTGTCTGCTTTGCCGACAACCGTTGCAACTTTGCTATCTACAACCGAAGCGCCGTTTGGCAGTTTTACATCGTCAACATTTACATCACCCGAATCGCCTTTGTCGCCTTTGTCTCCCTTATCGCCCTTATCTCCTTTATCGCCTTTTACGCCCTGAACACCTTGAGGTCCCTGTTCGCCGGTATCACCTTTAACACCTTGAACGCCCTGCGGACCTTGAGGACCGGTATCGCCGGTGTCACCTTTATCGCCTTTATCACCTTTAGGACCGGTCGCACCGTCAGCGCCGTTAAAAGCACCGCTGTCGGCATCATCTCTTACCGATTGCGCGGTGTTGCAGGCGGCGGTTGCAAGGGATAGTATCTGTGCATAGCAGTCAGGCGAAGGCTCCGCCGGTGTTTCGCCCTCTCTGTATCCGCTCTTTGTAACCTCTACAAACACCTCGGGTGTGGTTATGCGTTTTTCGTTTTTATTACCTACAACCGAAACGGTAAAACCGGGATAAGATATTATTTCGTAGGGAACAAAGCAGGTGTCGTTTCCTATAAAACGGCTGCTTCCGAGACTCAAAAGCACCGAATAGGTATCTTCGCCGTTTGAAAATATAACGGTTTTTGAAAAGCCGTTCCAATCATCCGAAAAGGTAAAGCCTGCGGTAAGATAGTCAACACTGTCAGAGACTGCCGTATCCCCCGAAAGCTTTAATTTCTGACCTATTACCTCTGCCTTGATCATATTTTCATTCCTTTCTTTTTTATCTGCTGCAACCTATCTTTAGAATACACTGTATTTTGCGACATTCACCGACAAAAAAGGGAATGTAAAAAAAAGTCCGGACCGTAAAAAGGCAAAAAACCATTAAAAGTTTCAAAGTAAGTAAAAAATACCGGTAAATCATCAGCTTTTACAAAAATTTTTGCTCACTTTAAAAGAAACGATGCCTTCTTACTATAAACGAACCTCACCTCTCGGAGTACCTATGTACGCCTTCGGGCAAGCCCAAAGCACCGATAAATCGGTGCTTTGGGTTCGGTTCGTTCATTCCGAACATTTTTTCCTATTCCCTAAAAAAAAGGTCTGTAAAAAACGAAGTTTTTTACAGACCCTTTTATAAAAACAATATTTTATTTAATTTTCCTTGCTTCAAGATAAAAGCGTTTATCATCGGCGTGGCCCATCGAAAAGGTTTTACGGGGGAGTGAGCCGTCACGCTCAACGCTCTCAAAAAGTCCTTTTTTGTCAATTCCTTTAAACATAAAGCCCACCGTGTTTTCCCTGCGGCTCAATTTTTTAAGTGAATCCTCGCCGTGTATGTAATCGACCGTTATTTCGGGTCGGCCTTTTATGTATTCATCAAGAAAGCTTTGCAATGTGGCAACGCTCTGCACCTCGGGTGAGGTGACGGTGAAGCTTTCGGTTTTATTACCGTAAACACACACATATTCCTTTTCACTGCCGCTTGTACCCTTACAGTAATCCTTAAAGCTCTCAATAAGCGCCTTTGGGTCAACACCGAAAACAACGCGGTAGATAGGCTCAAAATCAAGTGCCGTATCGTGAATGTTCACAACCTCGGCAAGCGCATAACGGGAAAGCTCGGTTTTGTTTATATTACTGCATTCCTTTGCGGCGGCAAGCGAATGGTTGCCGTCTCCCACACAGAAAACAAGACCGTTATGCTTATCGGATAGCTTTGCTACCGCATTTTTAATTATTTCGACACCTGCTTTATCTATAAGCATACCCTTAATTCTTCCGCCGTTTTTCATAAGTGTGAAATCATAAATCACCTTATAGTTTGCCTTGTTTTTCTCTATCTCGCCTATGAGGATATTTTGATCGTCATCCGCAAGAAGCATAACGTGCGGCAGCTCGAGAACGGCGTTTTTTCTGATGTTCACACGCGCGGGGATACGGCTTACAACCGTTTTTTCGGTAGACCTTATTGCACTTTTTGAGTCGGGGGAATAATCATAGCAGTCAAGGTCTATCATACCCACTATGCCTTTTCTCACCCTACCGTCATTCTGAGTGCGTTCAACATATATATAGCTTTGCTTATATTCCTTAAAGATGCCCGCGCTTAAATACGCTTCCATATTTGCGTTTATCTTTGCTATTCTTTCATCATCGTTTTTACCGAGATATACCTCGGGAAAAATAAGGTTTAAAGCGCTTAAACTGTCACCCGCGATATTTTCAGCATCGTTCCAGTATTCAGGCTCGCTTGTGTATTGGTCACAGGCGATTACCGACCATTTTTCAAGGTCGGTATCGGGTATAAGTATATCGGCGGATAAAAAGCAGTTATTCATAAAAATCCTCTTTAATATTTTGTTACGGTTATCTTTGACACGCAGTCACGCTCAACATCAATGCAAACGGAAATCCCCGATCGCTTATCTCCCTCGTCTAAAAACCAATCAAGCAAATATAATCCGTTTTCCTCCGCGTGGAAGTGTGACGGAGCACCGAGATACTCTATAATATCGGTAATTGCGGAAAGGTTACTGACTCCGTTTATCCAGAACTCGCTGTATTTCGTATCGCTTACCACAAGCTGGTTTTCGGCTATCTCAAAGCCAACTATTTTGCACTTTTTAAGAAGCTTTGAGGATTTTGTATCGTTAAAAACTATTGCGTTAAGCATCTTACCGTATTCGTTTACAAGCTTTATTTTAAGCTGTTTTCCCGCAAGAATGGTGGACTGCTCGGTATACGCCTGTTCCTCCGAAATACTCCAGCCATTTTTGAGCAAATCGTCATAACCGTTCTTAAAATCAAGCTTTGTGCCTGCAACCGTTATCTTATACTCAAACTTTTTCCCAAGGTAAACCTTTGAATAATTTTGCTCATCATAAAGGCTGATATCGAAAAAAATCGGCATAACGGTATCTGTGGATTTTATCTCGGGAACGGATACCTCGGACGAAACGGTTTCTTCCTTTTTACTTTCGGTACCGTAGTCATTATCCACCGGACTGCAGCCTGAAAGCGCCAGCACAAAAACCGCCGTGCAAAAAGCCAATATCCTTATTAAAACGGTTTTCATAATATTCCTCCTGCCTTTATTGTTTATATTTTGTATTGATAAGCTGTATTCAAATCGTTTCTTATAGCCTCTTTAAGATCCGAAAGCTGCGAAAACTTTTTTTCTTCCCTTAAAAACTTCAGAGGCTCTGTTCTTATTTCCTTACCGTAAATATCACCCGAAAAACCGATAATATGCGTTTCGGAAATGATTTTATCGGTTTTAAATGTGGGGCGCACACCTATATTTGAAATACCCTTATACACATTGCCGTCAACATTCACCCGTGATACATAAACACCGTTCTTAATCGGTGCAAGATAATCGGGATACTCTTGATTGGCTGTGGGAAAGCCTAACATTCTGCCGCGCATATCACCGTTTACAACAACCGCCGTAAAGCCAAACGGCTTATACAAAAGCTTATTTGCACTGCTCATATCGCCCTTTGCTATAAGCTCGCGAATAAGTGTTGAGGAAACGGTTTTACCGCCTGCTTTCACCTCGCTTGCATAGGAAAAATCTATACCGTTTTCCCTGCAAAAATCCGAAAGAAAAGCTTTATCCTTAAGGTCTTTTCCGAAGCGGTAGTTAAAACCGCAGCAGATAAGGCTTGGAGAATAATCCCTTATAATGCCGCTTAAAAAATCTTCGGCGCGGATATTTTTCACCTTATCAAAATCAAGCTCAACCGTGTTTTTAACACCGAGCTCTTTTATGGCGGATATTCTGTCTTGCTCCGACATCAAAAGCTCTTGCTTTTTTGCGAAGAACTTAGGCGGTATTTTAAATGTTACGGCGGTAATATCATAGCCCTTTGCCAAATCGATTACCGCGCGGTGGCCTATATGCACACCGTCAAAGGTGCCGAGTACTATCGCATCAGGCATCAGTTTTCACCCGCCTTATATCCGTTTATGATACATTTTATCGCAAGCTCGCCGCCTGCAAGGTCGACTGTTCCGAGTCCCAAAAACCGTTTTTTATACTTTACCCTTATAATCTCACGGTCTTTGCAGTCTTCGATTTTAACACGGTCAAGCGCCAGCTTTCCGCCGTTTGAAAAGCGGATTGCCTGCTTTTCGGTAACGTTTACCGCTTTAAAATGTGATACGGCGACCTCTTCATCTATAATATAATCCTTTATATTCGTTTCGTCAAGCGCGTTAAGGTCCGCACAGTCTTTAATATCAAAGCCGCTGCTTTCGGTACGGCAGAGCGAAACAAGTGTGGCTCCGCAGCCGAGCGCGTTGCCTATATCTCTGCAAAGACTTCTTATATAAGTGCCCTTTGAAACCCTGCAGGTTATCTCAAACTCGTAATTTTCGTCGAGCGGCTTTGTGAGGCTTATACTGAAAATCTCTATATCCCGCTCGGGCAGGTCAATGCTTATGCCCTTGCGAGCCATATCGTAAAGCCTTACCCCGTCCTTTTTAATCGCGCTGTACATCGGCGGACGCTGTTTTTGTTTACCGCAAAACTGCGTCAGCACCTTTTCTACCCGCTCATTTGTATATCCGCCCATTTTATAAGGCGACATGGTATCGGTGACCGTACCGGTGATATCAAGTGTATCGGTGATTACACCGAGCCTTATCCCGGCAATATAGGTCTTGTCCGCCTCCAGCAGATAAGAGGAAAGCGCGGTGGCTCTGCCTATGAATATCGGCAAAACACCGGTCGCCATGGGGTCAAGGGTACCGGTATGGCCGACACGCTTTTCGCCCGCTAACCTTTTAACCCTTGCAACCGCACCGAATGAGGTTATACCCGAAGGCTTATTCAGCAGAAGGAATCCCATTATCCGAGCCCTCCAGATATTCGCCTATCACGGCGAGTATTTTCTGTTTGACCTCCGGTAGTGTTCCCTCAAGTGTGGCACCTGCCGCCGCCTTATGACCGCCGCCGCCGAGCCTTTTGCATATTGCCGAGGCATCAAGCGGCTCATAGGTACGCATCGAAACCTTGAATACGTTATCATCGGTCTGCTTTACCGTAACACCCGCTACAACTCCCTCAACACTGCGGGAAATAACGGCGATACCCTCAAGCTCAGGTCCCGAACAGCCGGTTTTTTGCTGCATTTCTGCGGTTACCGACAAAAGCATACACCTGTTGTTGAAATGATATTCCGCATCGGCAAGCACCATCTTTTCAAGCTCTATAAGGCGCTTTGACTTGGTATCAAACATAATGCGGTTTATCTCGGGTGCCTCAATATCGTATTCATAAAGCTCAGATACGATAAGGTGGGTCTTTGCCGTTACGTTTGTATATTTAAAGCAACCCGTATCGGTGGCAATTCCCGTGTAAAGCGCTTTTGCGGTAGCGGTGTTCATATTAACATGCATACGCACAATAAGCTCATAGATTATCTCGCAGGTAGCCGAGGCACCGCTGTCAAGACAGAGATACTTCGCATATTCGGTGTTTGAGATATGGTGGTCGATATTAAGGCACACCTTATCGCCGAAATCATCTTTCAGTGAGCCCAAAAGCTGTTTGTCGGCAACGTCCACCGCAACTACCGTTGCATTGTCGCCGTCCACCTCATCGGTACGGGTAACGAAATAACCGTACTTCGAGGGGATAACATCGGGGCATATCACCGCCGCAACCTTGCCTGTTTCCTTAAGCGCGTAATAAAGCGCATAGGCGGCACCCAAGGTGTCACCGTCAGGCGAGGCGTGAGTAAGAATTATATAGTTATCGTGCCTTTTTAAAAACCTTGCGGTTTTGCGAAGGCTTAATCTTTTGCAGCCGCTTTTATTTTTCTTTTCCATAAACCGCGATGCCTCCTTTTCAGAAAGAATCGATAATACGTGATATGTTGGCGCTGTTTTCAATAGAATTATCGGCAACAAAGCGAAGCTCCGGCACCTTGCGAAGCTTTAATCTGTGACCGAGCTCACGCCTTATATAACCGCTCGCGCTTTTATTGAGCGCCTTTACCGACTCGGCGGTTTTATCGGCGCCCTCTATTGCGCTTACATAAACAGTCGCGTAGGACATATCGCCCGAAACATCAAGCTTTATTATGCTTAAAAGCTTGCTCACGCGCGGATCCTTTACCTCCCTTAAAAGCTCTGAAAGGCAGAGCCTTATATCCGAGGTCACGCGGTCGATTTTGTATCCCGCCATCAGTCTCTGTATTCCTCCATAATAAATGCTTCAAGAACGTCTCCGTCCTTAATATCGCCGAATTTTTCAAGTCCTATACCGCACTCGTAGCCCTGAGCCACTTCTTTTACATCGTCCTTAAATCTGCGGAGTGACGCGATGGCATCCTCACAAATAACTATGCCGTCACGCACCACTCTTATGCTGCTTGAACGGGTAACCTTACCGCTTGTTATATAGCAGCCTGCGATAGTGCCGACATTCGAAATCTTATAGGTGTTGCGTACCTCGGCGGTACCGAGCAGATTTTCACGGAACTTGGGAGCAAGCATACCCTTCATTGCCGCTTCGATTTCCTCTATGCAGTCATAGATAACTCTGTAAAGACGGATATCCGTGCCGTCACGCTCGGCGGTTTCACGGGCAACCGCAGCGGGACGCACGTTAAATCCTACTATAATGGCACCCGAGGTCTGGGCAAGCATAACATCCGACTCGTTTACGGCACCTACGCCGCCGTGGATAACACTTACCTTTACCTCATCATTTGAAAGCTTTTCGAGGCTTTCCTTTACCGCCTCAACACTTCCCTGAACGTCTGCCTTAACAATAACGTTAAGTGTTTTAAGCTCACCCTCACTGAGTTGTGAGAAGAGGTTATCGAGGGTAACCTTTTCCTTGGCATTGAATATATCGTTCTTTATCTTTTCCTTGCGCTGTTCAACAAGCTCACGGGCAAGGCGTTCATCCAAAACGGCATCAAAGCCGTCACCGGCGGCGGGGGTTTCGGTAAGACCGGTTATCTCTACCGGCACCGAGGGACCTGCCGACTTAACACTTCTGCCGTTTTCATCGTTCATAACACGAACTCTGCCCACGGTGGTACCGGCAACGATTATATCGCCCGAGTTGAGTGTCCCGTTCTGAACAAGCAGGGTTGCAACGGGGCCTCTGCCCTTATCAAGCCGTGCCTCAATAACAACACCCTTTGCCTTACGGTCGGGGTTGGCTTTAAGCTCAAGCATTTCGGAAACGAGAAGGATATTTTCAAGCAGGTTATCAATACCGTCATGCGTTTTTGCGGAAACCGGCACGCAGATAACATCGCCGCCCCACTCCTCGGGAACGAGTGAATATTCGGTAAGCTGTTGCTTGATACGGTCAGGATTTGCCTCCGGCTTATCCATCTTGTTTATCGCAACTATTATCTGAACATTTGCCGCTTTTGCGTGGTTTATCGCCTCAACGGTCTGCGGCATAATACCGTCATCCGCGGCGACAACAAGAACGGCTATATCGGTAGCCATCGCACCGCGCTGACGCATAGCCGTGAACGCGGCGTGTCCCGGAGTATCGAGGAAGGTTATGTCCTTACCCTTGCAGTTTACACGGTAGGCACCGATATGCTGGGTAATTCCGCCCGCTTCGGTATCGGTAACGGCGGTATTTCTTATGGCATCAAGAAGTGAGGTCTTACCGTGGTCAACGTGGCCCATAACAACAACAACGGGGCTTCTCGGCTTAAGATTTTCGGCGCTGTCCTCGGTGACATCCATAATCTTTTCCTCTATCGTAACAACCTTTGCGTGCTCGATTTTGGCGCCCATTTCGGTTACTACGATTTCGGCGGTATCATAATCTATAACCTGATTTACCGATGCCATCATACCGAGTTTCATAAGAGTTTTTATTACCTCCGCAGCGGTCTTTTTAAGTGCCGCCGCAAGCTCGCCTACGGTGATCTCATCGGCAACCGTTACGGTTATCGGTGTTTTCTTTATGCGCTCAAGCTGAAGTCTGCGCAGCTTATCCGCCTCGGTTTCGCGCTTTACACCCTTGGGTCTGCGGTAATCCTGAGATTTCTGCTTGATTTTCTGCTTGTGGGTATAATTATCCCTCATCGTATTTGCGGGAGCTATGGTTTCATACTTCTCGTTGTACTTATCAATATTTACGTTTGATGTTCTTGTATCAACGTGACGAAGCTGTGCAGGGCCGCGGTTTGGCGCCTCGCCCGGCTTTTTCTCCTTTTTGTAGGGAGCAACGAGCGGTCCGTCATATACCTCCTTGACCTTTTCCGGCTTTTCGGCTTTTTTCTCGGTTTTTGCCGTGCCTGCGGTCTTCTTTGCGGGCTCTGCCTTTTTGGGCTCGGGCTTGCTTTCGGCAGGCTTTTCACCGACTTGAGCCTTTTCGGGTTTCTTTTCCGCCGTCTTCTTCGCAGGCTGCTTTTGGGACTCTGTCTCGCCCTTTTCCTGCGCCATTGCCGCCGCCTTCAGCTGCTCTAAAATAGCCATCTGTTCGGCAAGCTTTTTATCCTTTGCATCCTGCTTTTCCTTGGCAGCCTTCGCGCGTGCCTCGGTGCCGGTGGCAAAGTAGGCGGTGAAGCTCTTTACGGCGTGTTTTTTGGTAAGCACATCAAAAAGCATGCCAAACTCCGCTTCCTCGATGGAAGCGCTTGTTTTCTTCTCCTCGCCTGCGATTTCGGAAACAATGGCGGCTATCTCCTTTGAAGCCATACCGAAATCCTTTGCTATGTCACTTATCTTATATTTATTTGCCATCTGCATTTCCTCCTGAAATATAAATAGAGTCTGCAAACTGTCTGTCGTTTACACTGAGCGCCTTGCAGTTTTTACCTACCGCACCGGTAAGCTGTTGACCGCTTACATCGGAAAGAGCCATCGTTTTAACACCGTATTTATCCGCGTAAAACTCCATCTCCTTACGGCTTTTTTCCGATATGTCACAGGACATAACCATCAAGAACGCTTTTTTCGCCTTTGCGCTTGTAAGCGCCTTATCAAATCCGTATGAAAGCTTACCCGCTTTTGATGCAAATCCGAGTAAAGTGAGTGTTTTACTGTTCAACCGCGTTTATCTCCTTTGCGATTTTATCGTATATTTCCTCGCCTACCGCCGTATCAAGCGCGCGGGACAAAGCACCCGACTTTCTTATTTTTCTGAAGCATTCGGGATTTTTGCAGATATAAGCACCTCTGCCGCAAAGCTTACCCGTACTGTCGGTAAGCACGGTGCCTTCGGGTGTTTTTACCACCCTTATAAGCTCGGACTTCGGGAACATATTTCTGCATCCTGTGCACATTCTCTGCGGTATCTTCTTTTCTTTCAATACGTTCTTATCCTTTCTTATTCACCGAAAAATCCGCTTTCGGGGTGAATATCTATTTTCCAACCGGTAAGCTTTGCGGCAAGACGGACATTCTGTCCGCGGTTGCCTATTGCAAGTGATAACTGCGATTCGGGCACGCTTACCTTACAGCACTTGGGCTCGGTGCTCTCTATCTCAACCGAAACAACCTTGGCGGGAGAAAGAGCCTCGCTGATAAACGCCGAGGGGTCCTCGCTGTACTTAACAATGTCTATCTTTTCACCGGCAAGCTCTTCCACTATCTTATTTACGCGGGCACCCTTGGGGCCTATGCAAGCACCTATCGCGTCTATCTCCGTGTTTTCCGACCAAACGGCTATCTTGGTTCTTGAACCTGCCTGCCTTGCTATTGCTTTGATTTCTATAGTGCCGTCATAAATCTCAGGCACCTCGGTTTCAAACAAGCGCTTAACAAGTCCCGGATGGGTACGTGAAAGCATTATGCGCGGTCCTCTTTCGGTCTCCTTTACATCCACAACATAAACCTTGATATGGTCACCCTCTTTAATTATCTCATCGGGAACCTGCTCAAGCTTCGGAAGGGTTGCCTCATTTTTGCCTATTGTGAGTATTGCGTTGCCGGTAATATTGTCAACACGCTCAACATGTGCCGTAACGAGCTCTCTGTTATGGCTCTGGAACTCGGCAAGTGCCTGACCTCTCTCCGCCTCGCGGACACCCTGTCTGAAATTGTTTTTGGAGTTCTGCGCAACTATTCTGCCGAACTTCTTGGGGTCAAGCTTAATGTCTATAAATCCCTCTTCAAGCGATTTGGGGTCTATTGCGGCGGCATCATCCTTTGAAATCTGCGTGAAAGGATTTTCAACTGTTTCCACAATTTCCTTGCGTGCAACAACCGTGAAAATCTGCTTTTCGGTGTCAATGGTGCAGGAAACTATATCGTTTCCGCCGTAATCCTTTCTCGCGGCTACCACTATGGCATCGCAGATTTTATCCGCGATAAACTCCTTGGGTATTCCGCGCTCCTTTTCCATAAGCTCCAAAGCTTCAAAAAACTCTTTGTTGTCCTTTTTTTCCTTTGCTGTCATTTTAGCCTTTGCCATTTTTTAATCTACCTCCGAATATATTAAAAATCTTCTGTGTTTATTTTAGCGGTGTTTTTTAAAGAAACGGTGACCGTTTCGCCGTTTGAGTTTACGGAAAACTGCCCGTCCTTATAAGAAAGCAAAACACCGCGGATTTCCTTAATACCGTTTTCGGCTTTGAAAAGTTTTATCATAACATCTTTGCCTACCGCGAAAAGATAATGCTCCTCCTTTGTAAGCTCGCGATTAAGACCCGCGGAGCATACCTCGAGGTAATACGATTTATCTATCGGGTCAGCCTCGTCTATAATAGGGTCTATCGCGTGCGAAACGGCGGTACATTCATCAATGCCTATGCCGTTTTCACTGTCGATAAACACCCTTAAATAATAGGACGCGCCCTCTTTTAAAAATCTTACGTCCCAAAGCTTTACGCCCTGTGCTTCCACCGTTGGCTTTATGAGGGCAGACACTTTTTCGGCTACTGTTGCCACTTAAAATACCTCCAAAACAAAAGTGAGCGGGAAATCCCACTCACCTTTCTAACCTACTACATTGTTATTATAACACAAAATTATTAAAAATCAAGTGTTTTTTATTCGCTTTTGCTTTCGTCACCGGACGGCTCATCGCCGGTATAGGTATTATAGTATATACGCACCTTTGACTCGGTGTTTGCCTCGGCGCCGGAATTAGGCTCCTGACCGATTATTATATCGGGCTTTGAGTCGGCATCGTACTTATCTACAACCTCGATATTCTCATAAAGGAAACCTTTTTTGAGAAGCTCTACAAGTGCCTGATCCTTTGTAAGCCCCGTTACGTTGGGCACCGTTACCTCAAGCTTGCCTAAGCTTATTGTTATCTCTACCGTGCCGCCGTATTCAAGCTGTGCGCCTGCCTCGGGTGACTGCTTACAGATAGCACCCTTAGGCTGAGTTGAGAAATCCTTGCCCTTTATCACTACCTGAAAATGCTTGAACTCAGGCATATCTTCTATCTGTGAGAAAAAGTTACCGGTAAAATCAGGTACCTCGTATTTTATCGAGGTATCAACATCGGGGTCAACGTCACCTATCATCGGAACCTCGGGTGCGGATATATCGCCTGAGTTAATATTGCTGTTTTCCTTCTCGCCTTTTAGCCCGAAGGGGTCAAAAAGCAGGGTGATTGCTCCGAATATCAAAGCAAAAACAAGTATTGTGCAAACTGCGGCTATAACGGCATATTTTACCGATGAGTTCCCCTTTTTCGGTTTATTTTCATTACCGTCTTCTGCTTTCTTTCCGGCGGAAGCCGCCGCTTTCGGTGTTTGTTTCATTTCGCCGTAAACCAACTCGTTTCTGAAGTCCTCAACCGTTGCGGTACGGTTTTCGGGTTTTACCTGTAAACTGTTTGCAAGAGCCACAAGCACCTGCCTCGGAAGCTCATCGGCGAACTGCGCCGGTATCGAAAGCTCATCGTTGCTTATGCGCTCATCCGCTGCAGGAGGAACTATACCTATAAGCACCCTGAAAAGTGTGGCGCCTATTCCGTAAACATCCGTATAGCCGTCAATATGCATATCGGGAACTCCGTACTGCTCAATGGCGGCATAGCCGCTGTAAAGTCCCGAGGGCATATCGCTGTCCGCCCTGCGGATACGGCTTATCGATATACCGTCAATCCTCAGCTTGCCGTCACGCCCCACAAGAATACTCTCGGGACTGATGCCGCCGTGAATAATACCCATATCGTTAAGACCTATTATACCGTCAATAAGCGGGAGGAAAAGCGGTCTTGCCTGCTCCCATTTGAGCATACCGCCGTTGCGCTCCAAAAACTCTTTTAAGGAAATGCCCGAAACCTCGGGCTTTACGGTATAAGCCGTACCGTTTTCCTCAAACACCGCGTTTACCGGCATAACCGCCTGATAATCACATTCGGAGATTTTTTTGTTTATCTCTATATACTCAAGAAGTCCCTCATTAAAAATAAACTCGCGGCCTACCACCATGGAAACGGTTTTATCGGGATTTCTCACAGCCGCGCCTGCCGGAAAATACTCGCGGATTATTACCGGTATATTTTCGGCATTATCCCAACCGGTATAGCTTATACCCTCGCTGTTTGTAAGCACGGGTCTGCCGACCATATACCTTTCGGAAAGCCAGAATTTTGCGGGCAGTGCGTCCGACGGGTTGCGGGTTGCCTGATCGTAACCACAAAGCGGACATATTTTTTCACCGCCGTTATCGTTCATACAGTTAATGCAAAGTCTGTCGGTATTTAACATATACTACCTCCGAGATTTTTAAGCTGATGATTTATCCAATATATTATACCATACTTTGTCAAGTGGTGCAGGTTTTACTCTGCGGGGATAAGCTTTTTATATACGCAAACATGGCGCGGAGTTATCACCCTGTCCTCGTGCAGTGAGCCGAAAAACCACCGTTTAAAGCTGCACGACCTGCCGATTTCATCAAAATAACCGTTAAGCTTATTCACGCGGTCGCTGTTTCCCTTGCGGAGAAGCATAGCGCTTTTAACAAGCAACGGCGGCTCGTGGGTTATTATATAATCGACGGCACAGCCGGCTTCGTCAAGCACCCGAGCACCGTCCGCCATCTCGGTGGGGGTGGGCTCCTCCTCGCGCCACCAAAGTCCGTTATCCACCCTCATATCCTTATCGGTGCTTTCTCCGCCGCCGAAGGTAAAGAAGGTTTTACCCTCAATAGTGTATATCTGACCGCGCATAAGGTGGAAAAGATTATCCTTTATCCTATGCACCATTCCTCCATGCCATACGGTTGTGCGGCAGGAGTTTATGTAATCAAGATTATCATGGGTACCCTCCACAAATGCGGTTGTGAACTTGCGGGTTGCAAGATAATTTATCACCTGTGACTCGGTCTTTGAGCCATCGAATATAAATCCGAAATCACCGCAGACTATCAGTGTGTCACCCTTTTTGAGCTTTCTGAATTCACGGTCGTAAAGTCTGTCAAGACAGCCATGCATATCACCCGTTATATAAACCACACTATCACCACACGTTAATAAAAATTTAACTTTCCTTTTGCACTTAAATGATGTATAATACAGTATACCATACTTTTAGGGAGATTTCTATGGTTAAAAAAATTTTTTGCGTTCTTTTTTGCATTTTGATTGTTTTTTCGGCAGCAGTACCCGCCGTGGCTTACGAGCCCTCGGGTTTTACAGTTAACGCAAGAAGCGCGCTTCTTGTCTGCCTTGATACAAACGAAACGCTTTTTTCAAAGAACGAAAACGATAGGGTTTACCCCGCCTCAATAACCAAAATAATGTCGGTACTCATTATGCTTGAAAGCGATGGATACGACCCTGACCGAATGGTCACTATGAGCAATGAGGTAAACAAGCTTATTGAAGGCACGGGAAGTGCTGTTTCGGGTCTTAAGGTGGGTGAGCAGATTACCTGCAGGGATCTGCTGTATTTCGTGCTTATGGCGTCCTACGGTGACTGCGCGTATCTTCTCTCGCTTGAATTCGGCGGCACTGTTGATAATTTTGTTGATATGATGAACGCGAAAGCAAAAGAGCTCGGTCTTTCATCAACACATTATGCAAACCCCGTGGGACTTCATGACAGTCAGAACTACACCACCGCCGCAGATACGCTGGTGCTTACAAAATATGCCCTTAAAAACGCGGATTTTAAAACGGTGTGTGAAAGCTCACGCTATACGGTGCCTAAAACCAATATGTCACCCTCGCGTACCATTTCCACAACAAACTTTTTACAGGATACCACCACTAATTATTATTATGTATACGCAAGGGGTGTTAAGACCGGATTTACCGATGAGGCGGGCAGATGCCTTGTGAGTACGGCAAGCTACAACGGATACAATTATATGTGTATTCTTTTCAAGTGCGATAACGCCGTTCCGCGGAATGAGTTTGTTGACAGCAGAAACCTCTACCGCTGGGCTTTTAACAATTTTGCTTACAAGCAAATTGCAAACAGTGAAAATCCCGTTGTCGAAATCCCGATTGAGCTTTCCTTTGAGAGGGACAGTATACCGCTTTATGTTAAAGAGGGATTTGTTTCGGTGCTTCCCAAAAACGCCGATGACTCAACCATAAAGATTATTCCCAAGCTTAATAAAAGCGTTGATGCACCCGTAAAGAAAGGTCAAAAAATAGGCACCGCCGATATAGTTTACGCCGAAAAGGTTTTGGGCACGGTTGATCTTATCGCGGGTGAAAATGTTAAAAAAAGCACCCTTCTCTCGATTCTTCGCACTCTAAAACGGATTTTATCTTCAACCTATGTAAAAGTCTTGCTTTTTGCTGCGGGTATCCTTATAATAGTATTTATCATTGCGGTTATACGTCTTAATAAGGGGCGCAACAAAAAACGCAAGGTGAAATATATCCCGAATGACAGGAAAAAATAATTTTTTAGGAGTAACGCAAATGAAAAGATTAAAATTATTTACCGCACTTGTTCTTATTTTATCGCTTATGCTGTTTGCCGGCTGCGGCAAAAAGAAAACAAGCACCAAAACCGATGAAAACAGTGCTGCACGCCACGCAGTAATCACCGTTAAGGATTACGGCACTATAAAGCTTGAGCTTTATCCCGATATCGCACCCAAAACCGTTGAAAACTTTATTGAGCTTGCAAATTCAAAGTTTTATGACGGACTTACCTTCCACCGCATTATGAAAGGCTTTATGATTCAGGGCGGTGATCCGGAGGGTACCGGCTACGGCGGCAGCGGTAAAAATATCATGGGCGAGTTTAAGGCAAACGGCTTTGAAAACAATCTCAAGCACGAGCGCGGTGTTATCTCCATGGCAAGAGCGAATGCCTATAATACCGGCTCATCGCAGTTCTTTATAATGCACGAGACAAATACCTCGCTTGACGGTATGTATGCCGCATTCGGAAAAGTTACAGACGGTATGGAAGTGGTTGATAAAATAGCCGAATCGGTTCCCGTTACCGATAACAACGGTACCGTGCTTGCCGAAAATCAGCCGATAATAAAGTCAATCGTTATTACCGACTGATAATCAGAATAAAAAAATTAAGCGGTGTGAATGCTTTTTCACACCGCTTATAATTTTCTGCCGCTTTTTAAATTGAGCACTCTCTTGCCACTTGAAGCTTATCAAAGGCAATTTCCTTTTTCATTTGGAGTGCCTCGAATATATCAAAGTCAACTATCCTGCTGCCCTTATACGAAACAACGCGGTTTCCTATATCGTTTGCAAGCAGATGAACCGCCGCGTTACCCATCTGGGTTGCGCGAACACGGTCAAGAACGGTCGGGTTGCCGCCGCGCTGAACATGGCCCAAAACGGTTGCACGGCTGTCAATACCGGTTGCCTCCTGAATATTCTTTGCAAGCTTTTCAACACCGCCTACGCCCTCGGCAACAACGATTATAAAATGCTTTTTGCCGTTTGCTCTCGCGGTTTCTATTCGCTTTATAACATCTTCGGTTTTGGTTTCAACCTCGGGAATGAGAATATCGGTAGCACCCACGGCAATACCCACATTTACGGCGATGTAGCCTGCGTGTCTTCCCATAACCTCAATAACACTGCAACGGTCGTGTGACTGCGCGGTATCACGGATACGGTCAACCATTTCGAGCGCCGTGTTCATCGCGGTATCGTAACCTATCGTATAATCCGAGGAGGAAATATCGTTATCAATGGTACCGGGGATACCAACGCAGGGTATACCGCTGTTTGAAAGGTCGCGTGCGCCCCTGAAAGTACCGTCGCCTCCGATAACGGCTATACCCTCTATTCCGAACTTTTTACAGTTTTCAACCGCCGCCGCAATACCCTCGGGAGTGTGGAATATCGGGCTTCTCGCGGTATAAAGCATTGTGCCGCCGCGGTTTATTATATCGGATACGCTTCTTGCGTCGAGGTCAATTATATCCCCCTCGATAAGACCGTTATAACCTCTTTTAATGCCTTTTACATTCATTCCGAGATTTATAGCCGTTCTTACAACCGCCCTTATTGCGGCGTTCATACCGGGAGCGTCTCCTCCGCTTGTTAAAACTCCTATGGTTTTCATTGAACATCATCTCCACATAATCACAATCACGATTATATAACATACACTAAAAATTATCAACAGTTAATTTACTCAATATACTTAATATTTTCACTGCCCACCAGTTTTTCGAGATCCGCTATCGCATTTTTTGAATAGCAAAACTTATATTTTTCAGATACATTATAAGTCTTTTTATTATCGGAGCAGTGTATCACTACCCTGTCACCGCCGTGATTTTTAATAAGTATACTCAAAACACCCGCGGTTTTCTGACTTTCCATATTATCGGTCCTGATATATAGTATGCCGCCCGAAATATTATCGGTGCTTCCCGCACTTTCGGGAACGGCGGTTACCGTGTCACATACTATCTCGGTATCTCTGTCCTCCCGCTCGCTTATCTTACCTGTTAAAATCACCACATTGGCGGGTGCCATAAGCTCACGGTATTTGGCATAAGCATTTGAAAATGCGGTAACGGGTATCTTGCCGCCCATATCCTCAAACACCGCCGAAACCATTATATTGCGGTTTTTCAGCTGCCTTACCTTAACGGTATCAAAAAGCCCTACTATGCTTACCTTATCGCCGTCACCGTATTTACCGGCGGTGATATCGGAAATCCGCGCAAAACCGCCGTTTTTGATATACGCACCGTACTTTTTAAGCGGATGTCCCGAAAGGTAAAGCCCCGTGGCTTCCTTTTCAAGTTCAAGAAGCTGACCGTAGGGCATTTCGTCTATATCCTCAAGCAAAGGCTCGTCTTCCTTATCGTCCGCACTGAAAAGCCCCATTTGATTATTGCCGCCGAGCCGTTTTTTCTGTTCTGTTATTTCGAGCACGGCATCGGTGTTGTAAAGCATTTTGCGGCGGTTTTCACAGAGTGTGTCCATAGCGCCGCTTTTGATAAGCCCCTCAAGTGCACGGCGGTTTAAATCCCTGCCGGAGTTTCGGTTGCAAAAATCGTAAAAGGACCTGTATCTGCCGTTTTGACCGCGCTCGGCTATAAGCCTTGATATAAGGTTTTCTCCGAGGTTTTTTATTGCCGAAAGCCCGAAACGTATCCCGTTTTCGGTAGCGGTGAAGCCGCCGTTGCTTTCGTTTACATCGGGCTTTAAAACCTTTATCCCCATACGGCTGCATTCATCGGAATACTCCATTATTTTATCCGTGCTGTCAAGCACACTCGTAAGAAGCGCGGCAAAGTATTCCTTTTTATAATGGCATTTAAGATATGCGGTGCGGTACGCCACCACCGCGTAGGCGGCGGCATGGGATTTATTAAACGCATAGGAGCTGAAAGCCGACATCTCATCAAATATCTTTTTTGCCGCTTCCTCGCTCACGCCCCTTGCCACAGCGCCCTCGCAGAGGACATTGCCCTTTTCATCCTTTTCGCCGTAGATAAAGGCGGTGCGCTCCTTTGCCATAACATCCTTTTTCTTTTTTGCCATCGCTCTGCGCACTATATCGGCTCTGCCCAATGAATATCCGGCAAGGCTGCGGCACACCTGCATTACCTGTTCCTGATAAACGATACAGCCGTAGGTTACCTTTAAAATAGGCTCGAGAAGCGGTGTGTCGTATTTTATTTCTGAGGGATTGTGGCGGTTCTTAATATACCGCGGTATTGAATCCATAGGACCGGGGCGGTAAAGCGAAATAATGGCTATAAGGTCCTCAATGCTCTGCGGACCGAACCTTTTAAGCACCGCTTTCATTCCCGCCGACTCAAACTGAAACACGCCCTCGGTGTTTCCGGCTGCCAGCATTTTGAAGGTTTCGGCATCGTTTACGGGTATATTCTCAATATCAAGCTCACCGCCGTTTGCCGCTACCGCCTTTTCGGTTTCGGCAATAACCGTAAGGTTGCGAAGCCCCAAAAAATCCATTTTTAAAAGTCCGAGTTCCTCAAGTGCCGTCATGGTATACTGCGTTACCACCGACTCATCGTTTACCGCAAGCGGCACATAATCACTTACGGGGCGGTCGGATATAACCACCCCCGCCGCGTGAGTAGAGGCGTGCCTCGGCATACCCTCAACCTTTATCGCCATATCTATAAGCGATTTTACCTGCTCGTCACCTTCATAGAGATTTTTAAGCTCAACCGAGCTTGAAAGCGCCGACTCTATCGTAACGCCCATACCCTGAGGAATGAGCTTTGCGGTGCGGTCACACAGATTATAGGGCAAATCCATTGCCCTGCCTACGTCCCTCACGGCGGCACGCGCCGCCATGGTGCCGAAGGTGACTATCTGTGCCACACGGTCGGTACCGTATTTTTCAACAACATAATCTATAACCTTTTGGCGGTTAACATAACAGAAATCTATATCAAAATCGGGCATTGATACCCTTTCGGGATTTAAAAACCGCTCAAAAAGCAGGTCGTATTTAATCGGGTCTATACCCGTGATACCTATGCAGTAGGCGGCTATGCTTCCGGCACCGGAGCCTCTGCCGGGGCCTACGGGTATGCCGTTTGTTTTGGCATAGTTCACAAAATCCCACACTATGAGGTAATAATCAACATAGCCCATACTTTTTATTACCGAAAGCTCGTAGTTTAACCGCTCGGTAACGGCTTTGTCAGGATTCTCACCGTATTTTTTATACATTCCCTCAAGGCATTTGCGCTTTAAAAACTCAAAATGGTCCTCGTTCCCCGTATCGAAAAACGGAAGCTTTATCTTGCCGAACTCAAACTCAACACAGCATCTTTTTGCAATATCGGCTGTGTTTTGTATGGCATCGGGGGTATCGGGGAAAAGCAATGCCATTTCCTCGGTTGATTTAAGGTAAAACTCCGAGGTTTTAAACTCAATGGAACTCGGCTCGTTTATCTTACTGCCCGTTTGTACGCAGAGCAGTACCTTGTGCATAAAACTGTCGTCTTTATCAATATAATGCACATCGTTGGTGGCAACGAGCGGTATGCCCGTGCGCTTTGAAAGCGAAACTATCAAGGGGTTTATCCGCTTTTGCTCGGGAATGTTATGGTCCTGAAGCTCTAAAAAATAGTTGTTGTCACCGAATGTGTTTTTATAAAAAAGGGCAATTTCCTCCGCCTTTTCCATATCGTTTGCAAGGAGTGCCTTGGGTATTTCACCCGCAAGGCAGGCGGAAAGCGCGATTATGCCCTCGTGGTATTTTGTAAGCAACTCCCTGTCCACCCTCGGCTTTTGATAAAAGCCCTCGGTAAACGAAAGGGATACCATTTTAATGAGATTTTCATAGCCCTTGTTGTTTTCACAAAGCAGTATCAGGTGGGAATACTCGCTGTCGGGCCCCTTTTGTTTATCAAATCGGCTTCTCGGCGCAACATACACCTCGCACCCTATAATCGGCTTTATCCCGCGCTTTTTTGCTTCCTTATAAAACTCTATCGCGCCGTACATAACGCCGTGGTCGGTGATGGCTACCGCCTTTTGACCGTTTTGCTCCACCTTATCGAAAAGCTTTCCGATACGGCAACAGCCGTCAAGCAAGCTGTACTGTGTATGCAGATGCAGATGAACGAAATCCATTGCCGTACCTCCCTTTTTTCAGACTTCTTTTTCGCGGTGTTTGTTTGCTATATCCATTATTCTTTTAAAGCGGTGGGAAAGTCCCGAAACACTTATGGCGGTTTCACTTTTTTTGCAAAGCTCCTTAAGTGATATTTCGGGATACTCGGTGCGAAGCCTTGCCGCCGCCGCCAAATCCTCCGGAAGACCTGCAAGCAGGTCTTTTTTCTTAAGATACTCTATCGCCATACGCTGTTTAAATGAGGCTTCAACCGTTTTGTTTATGTTTGCACTGTCACAGTTAAGAGCGCGGTTTGTGTTGTTTTTAACGCTCTTTATTATTGACGTTTCTATAAGCTGAAGACTTCTTGCCGATGCGCCGATAAGTGCAAGCAGGTTTACTATCATTTCATTTTTTTTGATATAAACCACAAAGCCCTTTCCACGCACCGAAATATGTGCATCTATATAGTATTCCTTTAAAAGTCCCGCAAACTCCTCTGCGAGCTTTTTCTCCTTTACGGGAAAATCCACCCTGTACTCTTTATCGGGGTCGGTTATGTGACCGCAGGCCAAAAAAGCGCCCCGCACAAAGCTTTTCGCACAACATTCCTTTAAAAAGCCTTCGGAGTTTATCTTACCCTCATAGATGCCGAAGTCTACCGAAGCCAGTATCTTGAGCCTGTCCGCCTCGTTTAATACCGAAGCAACATAGGTCGTGAGCTTACCGCCGCCTTTTTTAATCGTGACCTCGGCGCCGTAGACCTCGCGGATAAGGTTTTTGTAAAGCAGTGCCGTTTGCTCGTTTTCGGTTTGCATTACTATTTTATTTATTGAAAAAGACCGACTGAAAATCAAAAAGCCATATATAAGCGACTGTTTGCAGCAGTAGGACGGTCTTATCTTAACGAGCTCGTTTTTTATGTCGGTATTAAACGACAAATCACTTCACTCCCCTATTTATATCCCTGTGAACGGTGCTTGCGGCATAACCCTTTTCGGTAAGGTGACGGCATACAAGCTCGGCAAAGGTTACCGAGCGGTGTCTGCCGCCGGTGCAACCGAAAGCAACAACCAACTGGCTTTTGCCCTCCTTGATATAAAGAGGTATCGAATAATCGAGAAAAGCTTTAATCTTATCGGCAAAGGTTGTGCTTTGTTCAAAGCCCATAACATAAGAGCTCACCTTTGTATCAAGTCCCGTTTTGAGCTTTAACTCCTCAATATAAAACGGGTTTGGCAGACACCTTACATCAAAAACTATATCGGCATCGGCATCAAGCCCATACTTAAAGCCGAAAGATTTGCATAAAATCACCATTTCCTTATTTTCGCCCGATTTGAAAATATCCGAAAGCTGAGCTTTAAGCTGGGAGGGCGAAATAAGGCTTGTGTTAACGGTGTAGTCGGCGATACCGCTTAACCTTTTAAGCATACCGCGTTCTTTTTCCACCGCTTCGGTAAGCGAAAGCCCCGATATATCGCAGAGCGGATGCCTTCTGCGGTTTTCTTTAAAACGGTGCACAAGCACCGTATCATCGCAGTCGAGAAAAAGTATCTTATAAGCAACGTTATCGGCTTTAAGACTGTTTAAAACTCCGAAAATATCATCGAGCATATTGCCGCCGCGCGCATCGGTAACTATCGCCATTTTGTCAAGCTGTGTGCCGCCCTGCTTTGAAAGTTCAACAAATGAGGGTATTATCGCAGGAGGAACATTGTCAACACAGAAAAAGCCCATATCCTCAAGGGTGTTGGCGGCAAGCGATTTGCCCGCGCCCGACATACCTGTTACAATAAGCAGTTCCATTTCCCCACTCCCTTAGGCTTCGCCTATGAAAACAACCTCAGGCTCAAGCTCCACGCCGTCGTTTTCAAGCACCGTTTTGCTTACCTTTTCAATAAGCGCTTTTATATCCTTTGATGTGGCATTACCCTTGTTTATAATGAATCCCGCATGTTTTCGGCTTACCTCGGCACCGCCTATTCCCGTACCCTTAAGGCCGTTTTTTTCGATAAGCGCACCTGCAAAATAGCCGCTCGGACGCTTAAACGTGCTGCCGGCGCTCGGATACTCAAGCGGTTGCTTTTCTTTTCTGCGCGCAAAAAAGCCGTTCATCCGCTCCTCGATTTCCTCTTTTACCCCGTGCCTTAATTTCAGCCTTACCTCGCATACCGTAAGTGCCTTTGTTTTAAACACACTCGTGCGGTAGCCAAAGCACATATCCTTTAAAGCTATCTCGACAATATCACCGTTTTTATCCACACAAACGGCGCTTTTTGCCACATCGGCTATTTCGCCGCCGTAGGCACCGGCGTTCATATAAAACGCACCGCCGGTGCTTCCCGGAATGCCGAAAGCAAACTCAAGTCCCGAAAGGGAATTATCCTTTGCAAAATTGCAAAGCTTTAAAAGCGGTACTCCCGCACCGCACACTATTTCATCATCGCAGACGGTAAGGTTTGTCAGCCTTTCGGTGTTTATCACCGGCTGTCTTATCCCGCCGTCCCCCACCAAAAGGTTTGAGCCTCTGCCGAGCACAAAATAAGGTATATTACCGTAAACACAAAGCTTTGTCACCGACTGCAAAGCGGAAATGCTTTCGGGGAAAATCATAATATCGGCATTACCGCCCGTTTTGAAGGTGGTATAATCTTTCATCGGAACATTTTCGCTGTATACGGTATCAAGTGCCGCAAGCTTTGTTAAGAATGATTTATCCATAAATGCTCCCGTTTTTATTTATAAAGGTTGCAAAGGTATGCCGCACCTATAATTCCGGCATCGTTGCCGAGCTTTGCGGCTTTTATCTCGGCTATATTTTTCATATTGCGAGCATAGTTTTCTCCGTAAACTATCTCGGTAAGCGGCTTGATAAGGGTATCGCCCTCTTTTGAAACACCGCCGCCGATACAAAGTATATCGGGCTGGAATGTGTTTATTATATTTGAAACACCTACCGCAAGGTAACCGATATAATCCTCTACCGCCTTTTTGCCGGCGGGGTCACCCTCACGCATCGCATCAAAGGCGGTTATACCGCTTACCTTATTTATATCGCCGCCGCAAAGCTTCCACATAACGCTGTCGCCGTAACGCACCATTGCCTGCTTGGTCTGTCTTATAAGCGCGGTGGCTGAGGCATAAGCCTCAAAGCAGCCGAGTCTGCCGCAGGTACACGCCTCGCCGTTCATCTGGATAACGGTGTGACCGAGCTCGCCGCCCGCGTGGTTTGAGCCGGAATAAAGCTTTCCGTCTATAACAATTCCGCCGCCGACACCCGTACCGAGTGTTACCGCGATAAAGTTTTTACTGCCCTTTCCGGCACCGGCGATATACTCACCGTAAGCCGCTGCGTTTGCATCGTTTTCAATATAGAAGGTTTTGCCCGTTCTTTCCTTTAACATATCACCGAGCGGGAGGTCGAGAAAATTCAAATTGTTGGCATAAGCCACCACACCCGTTTCGGGAATAACCGTTCCGGGAGTGCCCACGCCGAAAGCTTCAATATCTTTAATCTCAAGTCCCGCGTTTTTTATCGCCTCGAATGTGACCTTTGCCATATCGTCAACTATTTCCTTTGCACTGCGGGGCATATTCGTTTTAACCTTCGCGGTGGCAACCACCTTATAACCATCGTCAACAACACCTGCAACAATGTTTGTGCCGCCGAGGTCTATTCCGAGCTTATACATAGTTTTTTCTCCTTTTTATCAAAAAATGTCGTTTGTATCCGTGTTTTTAAAATCCTCTGACATACCAAGACGGTTGAGCAGATCCTGTGCCGCGTTGTATCCGAGCTTTTTCTGACGGCTGTTCATCGCCGCAACCTCGATAATTACAGCGAGGTTTCTGCCGGGCTTCACGGGAATGGTGAGCGAGGGTAATTTAAGCCCGAGTATTTCGGTTGTTTGGTCTTCAAGACCCATGCGATCGTAAACCTTGTTTACATCCCACTGCTCGATATTTATAACAAGGTCTATTTTTTCGGTAAGCTTAACCGCGCCCACCCCGAATATACGGCTCGCGTTTATAATACCTATACCGCGAAGCTCAATGAAATGGCGAATGTTATCGGGTGCCGTCCCCACAAGCGATTTACTCGAAACGCGTCTGATCTCCACCGCGTCATCAGCGATAAGACGGTGGCCGCGTTTAACAAGCTCTATCGCGGTTTCACTTTTACCCACACCGCTTTCGCCCAACAGCAGTATGCCCTCGCCGTACACCTCAACAAGCACTCCGTGGCGGGTTATTCTCGGTGCGAGATGCAGGCTTAAAAATGCAATGAGTGCCGAGGTAAAAGGTGAGGTGGACTCGTTGGTGCGAAGTATCGGTACCAAATGCTCCTTTGCCGTTTCTATACAGTAATCCTCTATTTCAAGTCCCCTCGCCACAATCACCGCAACCGGCTCATGTTCAAAAAACTCTCTCATACATTCCTTTGCCTTTTCGGGAGAAAAGCGCTTTAAAAAGCTCATCTCGCTTATTCCCAAAATCTGTATGCGGTCGTTATCAAAATATTCGTAATACCCCGCCATCTGCAAACCCGGTCGGTTTATCTCAGCGGTGGATACAAGAATATCCTTATCTCTTTCAGGCATATAAATCGTTTCAAGCGAAAACTCTTTTATAATATCCTTAAGCGAAACGGTATAGTCCGTTTTCATAAACAAGCCTCCTGCCTATAATTTTCCATTTTATATTATTATACTATATTTTGTGTAAAAATAAAGAGTTTTTTTAAACTGAAAGTCATAACTTTCCGTTAATTTCTTTATACTTGACACTTTGCCGCCGCGGTTATATAATTATTGTGTATATATATGCTTTGTTTTTGGAGGTGCGAGGATGGAAACAAAGCGTTCGTTGCGTGCTGTTGTTACCGCGGTGTTCCTTTGTTTATGTCTTTTGTTACCGGTGGTCAAAACAGATGCGGCAGGCGGTAAAACGGTTTATATAAACGGTGAATCGGTGCATATAAGAAAAGAAGCCACAACCAAAAGCACTTCGCTCGGCAAGGTTTCATTTACCTATGCGACCCTGAACGCTAAGGTTGACGGGCAAGAGGCTGTCAGCGGCTCGGGGACAAGCTGGTACAACATTACCTGCAACGGTATAACCGGCTATGTTTACGGAATGTATGTTACCGAGATATCCGATACGCCCGTGGGGGACTTTGACAGCACACTTAATCTTTTCCCCGAATCCTACCGCGCGGGACTTACCCTTATCCACTCGGTTTATCCGAATTGGCAGTTTGTTCCCGAATATCTCAATATCACGCTTGATCAGGCGGTTGAGTGCGAAAGCGGCAGAAAGCTTATCAGCAAGTCCATTGTTGACGGGGACGAAAACCTTAAAAAAGAATGGGCGGTAACGGATACCTCAAACTTTGCCGGCAAAACCACCTTGGAGCCCGGCTATTATTACGCAACCAATGCGGCAATAAAAAACTATATGAGTCCCCAGAACTTTCTTGACACCACATACGTGTTTGTGTTTATGCCGCAGGCGTTTGACCCCAATCTACAAAACACAGAGGGACTGAAAACGGTAGTAAAAGACACCTTTCTTGACAATGACACGCATATATCAATGCTTATGAACGCCGGAAAAGACTCGGGGGTAAGCCCCTATGTGCTTGCGGCTACGATAATATCCGAGCAGGGTGCAAACGGCGGCAGCAACTCACTTGTGGCGGGTTACAGTATTGACGGTGTTAAATACTATAACTACTTTAATTTCGGCGCGAGCGGAAGCACTAAGGATGAAATCAGACTTTCGGGTGCACAGTATGCAAAAAGCCGAGGTTGGGACTCCCCTGCCGCGAGTATCACCGGCGGCGCTAAAATGTATTCAAACGGCTATATTTCAAACAATCAGGATAACTACTACTACACGAACTTCAATGTTAAAAACATCACCGAGGCGGACGTTGCAAGTAAAACCGCAAAGCATCAGTATGCCTCAAACCTTAACGACTCGGGAAACAAGGCGTTCCGACTTTCTAAAAGCTTTGTAACAAATACTCAGTCGAGCATAACCTTCAGAATACCGGTTTACAAGGGCGAGGGCGGTACACCGGGCAATCCCTCAACGCCATCCTCACCCACATCACCTTCGGTTAAAAAGGGCGACCCGAATAATGACGGCACTATAAACGCTCTTGACCTCGCCGCAGTTAAAAAGCATATTTTAGGTGTTGCCTCACTTTCGGGTGACGGCTTTAACGCAGCCGATGTTACAGGTGACAGCAAGATAAACGCGCTCGATCTTGCGGCTATTAAAAAGCATATTTTAGGTCTTGCGACCATTTCATAACGTTTAGGAGAAAAAATAATGAAAAAAATCACAAAATCCGTTTTATGCGTTATCCTTGCTTTAGGTATGCTCGCTTCGTTTTTCACCTTCGGAGCTTCAGCCGCCTCAAGCTCGGTAACATTTAATTCCAAAACCTACAAGATAGGTCAGCAGGTTGCCGTTACGGTGAAATTCACCGCAGACAGCGCGGTATTTGCAGCCGAGCTTGATGTTGCGTACAGTGCCTCAACACTTAAGTTTGTTTCGGTAAACGGTGCTGATGCAACCGGCGGTAACGGTAAAATAAAGATAGTTGACGATGACTTTTCAACCGCCACAAAAGAGGTAAAAAGCGGCAGCTATGTGATAAACTTCACCGCAATAGCAAACGGTGCGGCAACCGTTTCGGTAAGCGGCACATCCGATGGCGGAAATATAAAAGTCACCTCAGCCACCGCATCTGTTGAGGTATCCGCAGATGCAAATCTTTCCTCCCTCCGCCTTTCCACCGGCACACTTTCTCCCGCGTTTTCTCCGAGCGTTACCAAATACACCGCAACCGTTGGTTATGATGTTGCCGAAATGACCATTACCGCCGCTACAAGCGACTCTGCTGCTACCGCGGTAGGCCCCGGCACATTTTCGGTAAACATCGGTGAAAACACCAAAACCATTACCGTTACGGCGGCAAACGGCACAAAAAAGTCTTACACCATTGTTGTTAAGCGCCTTACAAAAGCCGAGGCAGATGCACTCGAAAAGGAAAAAAGAGACAGTGACCCCCTGCTCATCACGGTAGGAGGCAATGATTATCATATTGTAAACGATATCACCGCCGAAGATATTCCGGGCGGATACTCACTTAAAACATTTGACCGCAAAGGCACCCAAATAAATGCATTTGCGGATAATGACGGGGTTTACACCTTGGTTTATGCCACGGCTGATGGCGATGCCGAAAGCAAAAGGGTTATCATCGCGGTTAAGGATGAGGACGAATACGGGCTTTTCAACTACATTATGTCGGGCAACGACCTCTACGCGGTGCTTGAGCCCGAAGCGGATTTTTCTTCTAAAAAAGAATATTATCCCACAAAGTTCAATATGAACGGCATGGAGCTTCCCGCCATTGCCTACAGCTCGGAGGATTATTCCGATTTTATTATTCTCTACTGTTATTTCGGCGGTGAAAAGGATTACTACCGCTACGACAAGGAGATGTCCACCCTCCAGCATTTACCCGAGTTTTTGCAGTCACTCGGTACCGCAAGCAGCAAGGTTAGCTCTCCCTCTGTTTTAAAACGCTTTAAGGAGCTCGGCACACCTGCCAAGGTTATAATAATACTTGTGCTTTTGGCTGTTGTATGCATAATCGCGCTGATAGTGATGCTGATAGTAAAAGCGGTTATCGCGCATAAAACGGGTTATGACGATTACGGTTACTATCCCGATGAACCGGTAGATTATGCCGCTTTTGACAATGCAAACGTAAGCAGCGGTGATGAAAGCATTAACAATAACGTTACCGAAGACCTGCCGCAAGCTCAAAATGAAACCGAATACACGGCAGACGAAGAAAACAGCGAAGATGAATAACGGCAGGATTGACTGTTTACTTAAATCAAACCGCAGCATAAGGGAGTTTGACCGCAGCCGTGCACTTGCAAAGGATGAGCTTGAAGCACTCATAGAATGCACGAGATACTGCGCTTCAAGTGCTAATATCCAGCCACTTAAATACCGTGCGGTTTATAAATCCTCGGAAGCGGCCGCCGTTTTTTCGGCAGTTCGCTTTGGGGGATATCTGCCAAAGGACAGTGTTCCCGCAAAGGGTAACGAATGCGGCTCATTTATAGTGATATGCCTTGATAAAAGCATTTCTCAAAATGCCGAAAGGTTTTTGATAGACGTGGGTATTGCCGCGCAGTCTGTTACACTTAAAGCTACCGAGGCGGGCTTGGGCGGATGCGTTATGACCTCTTTTGATGAGGCCGCCGTGAAATCCGCGCTGGCTCTTGCCGAGCAGTATAAGGTTATGGCGGTTATAGCACTCGGCGCACCCAAGGAACACCCCGTTATCGTGGATGCGAAAGATGATATAAAATATTACCGTGAAAACGGTGTTCACTATGTGCCGAAAAGGACTTTAAGCGAGTTGCTCATACCCGAGGAATAACTGCTTTTTTATAATTATTATAAGAAAGTTTCAATATTTTTATTGACAGTATGCCACCATTTGAGTTATAATCATAAACTGATAGGTTATCCGATAATATTTTGCGATAATCAACCCGACAGGAGGTTTGAATAATGAAAAGAACTTACCAACCCAAGAAGCTCCACCGTAAAAAAGAACATGGCTTCTTAAAGAGAATGGCTACGGCTAACGGCCGCAAGGTGCTCGCAAGACGCAGAGCCAAAGGTAGAAAACAACTTACCTACTAAAAGCCACTTTTTCCGTGGCTTTTCCTTTTATAGGGCTTAAGCCTTATAGGAAAGGAAGCCTTTATGCAGGAGTTTGAAAAGCTAAAACAGAACTACGAATTCCGCCGGCTGTACTCAAAGGGTACGGTGATGGTTGCGCCCGCCTTTGTGCTTTATGCCAAAAAGGGCAAGCCGTCAAGACTTCGCTTCGGCATAACGGTAAGCAAAAAGCTCGGCGGAGCGGTAAAGCGCAACCGTGCAAAGCGCGTGCTCTACGCGGCGTTTTGCGAATGTGAAAAGGATATCCCGAGAGGATACGATTTTGTTGCGGTGGCACGGCATAGGTCACTGCTGCAAAAAAGCACCGAAATCGCATTATCAATGCGAAATGAACTTATTAAGGCAGGATTTATAAAGGAATGAAAAATCCCGTAAGCCGATTTCTCATATTCCTTATCAGGGTGTATCAAAAAAGGATTTCTCCCTTAAAACCGCCATCGTGCAGGTTCACACCCACCTGCTCAAGCTATGCCGTAACCGCCATAAGTGTACACGGGGCATTCAAGGGAACAGCACTCGCCGTGTGGCGAATATTGCGCTGTAATCCTTTTTGTAAGGGCGGATATGACCCCGTACCCGAAAAAAAGAAAAAAATCACCCGATAGGATGGTGTTTATAGAAAATGAGTGTACTCAACAAACCGCTTGCATTTGTTCTTAAATTATTTGCGGATATGTTCGGCGGCAGTTTCGCCGGAGCAATTTTTTTATTTACCCTTTTAATTAACCTCATAATGATACCGCTCAGCATAAAGAGTCAGAAATCAGCCGTGGGACAGACCCGTCTTAAGCCGAAGCTTGATGAGCTTAAAAAGCGCTATGGTGACGACCGTCAAAAGTTTGCGGCGGCACAGCAAAAGCTTTATCAGGACGAGGGCGTTTCGATGTCGGGCGGATGTTTGCCCCTCATTATCCGTCTTGTGCTGATGATGTGGATATACTCGCTTATTCTCTCCCCGCTCACTAATATGGCAGCAGCGGATAACACCCGCGTTAAAAATGTGAGCAAGGCATTTTCCACCGCCATGACCGACCTTAAAAAGGACGACGAGGAAAAGTATACCGTTATCAAGGATAAGCTTTCGTGGGATGAAAAGCGCAGTGCAAATTCAGAGCTTGCGCTTATCCACCTTATTGATTACGATTCAACCCATAAGGATGAAAGCATCTTTGAAGAAGTGCTTTCCAAAAAGTCCTACAAAAAGGTTGCTGACGATATAAAGTATCTTGAGGATAAGCACAGCGAATCCGGTATAAACTACAACCTTTTCCGTGACGAAAGGCTTGACCTTACCCTCACCCCCAATTTCAGCATTAACATTTTCGGAGATTTCAAGTTGATTTGGCTTGTGCCTATTGCCGCCTTCCTTGCGCAGATGCTCACAAGCGTTATATCAATGCTCATAAACAAAAAGAACAACCCCGATGCGCCCACTATGGCGGGTATGATGCTCACAATGCCTCTTATTTCGCTCTTCATCGGTTTCTCTCTGCCGGGCGGCGTAGGATTTTACTGGATATGCTCCTCCCTTATAGGCGGATTTGTTCAGTCGGGTATTCAGCTTATTTACGGTCCTCATCAGATGCTCGCACGCGAGCGCAAAAAGGACCTTCTTAAGCGCTGTGATTTTGAAAAAAAGCAGTACGATAAGTTCAATTCTACTGCCGAATAATAAAAGGAGGATTTCCCTTGATAAGAGAAGCACACGGCTTCGGTGAAACGATACTTGAGGCGCAGGAAAATGCCATACGCGAGCTTGGCGCCGGTATAGAAGATGATGTGCAGTTTGAAACTGTATCTCAACCGAAGAAAAAGGTTTTGGGTGTTTTCGGCGGTGCAAAGGCCGAAGTAAGAGCATTTATCGAAATGCCCGATGAGAAGCCCAAAAAGGAAAAGAAAGCGGAAAAGCCCGCACAAAAGTCCGAAGCAAAACAGAAAAAACAGTCCGAGAAAAAGCAATCGGAAAAAACCGTTACAAAACCCGCATCGGTAGTAAAGGATGATTTTAAAAACACTGTGGATGCATCCGAAATCCCCGCCGATTCACCCTGCGGCAGAGCAATAGCCTATCTTACCTATATTTTAAACAGCTTAGGCTGTGAAAATCTCACCGTAAAGGCGGCAGAAAAGGATAACGGTGCGTATATCGTTATTGACGGTGACGGCATAGGTGCAGTTATCGGTCACAGAGGCGAAACACTTGACGCATTGCAGTACCTCACGAGTCTTGCCGCAAACAACGGAAACGGTTATTTCAAAGTGTCGCTTAACATAGGAAACTATCGTGAAAAGCGCGAGCAGGTTCTCTTTGAGCTTGCAAGCAAGGTTTCAAAGCAGGTTTTAAGCACCGGCAAAAGCCGCCGTCTTGAGCCTATGAACCCCTATGAGCGCAGATTAATCCACACCGCTGTTCAGGAGATTGAGGGCGTTACCTCCACCTCCGTCGGTGAGGGCAGTGGCAGAAGGGTGGTTATTCTCCCCGAGGGCGCAAAGCTGCCGGTTTACCGTGACAGGGACGACAGAAGGCGTTCACACCGCGGCGACAGAAGACCCTCAAGCACAGTAGCCTCCGCTCCCACAAGAGAGCCTAAGAAGGACAGCGATATGCCGCTCTACGGCAAAATCAACTGATAAAAGCAAATGGGCTGAAAAAAACGAAAGTTTTTTACAGCCCATTATTTTTCTATAATCTGTTCAGCCTGTGATTATTAATTTTTTTATTTCTCTTGAAAGCCTTGCCACAGGAAGTCCCACCACATTATAGTAATCGCCGTTTATTCCTTTAACAAGCAGCGCGCCCTTGCCCTGCACGCCGTAGGCACCGGCTTTATCGTCACACTCACCGGTTGCCGCATAGTTTTCTATCTCGGCATCACTAAGCTCAAAAAACGTGACCTCGGTGACCTCACTGAACGATAAGCACCTGCCCTGATAAAACGCGGCGCAACCGGTTATCACCTTGTGAGTTTTGCCCGAGAGTAGTTTAAGCATTCTTACCGCGTCCTCACGGTTTTTCGGTTTGCCGAGCATAACACCGTCACAAAACACCGCGGTATCCGCTCCAACAACAAGCTTGTCGGGAGCATTCTTTGATATATGCTCCGCCTTTTTATAGGCAAGATATTCAGGACCGTTGTAAACAGACATTCCGCTCGGCAGTACCTCCTCGATATCGGCGGCACACACCTCAAAAGCGGGTGCGATTTTTGAAAAAAGTTCTTTTCTTCTCGGGGATGCCGAGGCAAGTATATATTCCATTTTTATCACCCTTGTATTTTCTCTTTTACTGATTTTAACATCTTATAAAAGCTTTTTCAACCCGAAAATGCCCAAACTTCTTGAAAAAACGGTTATCTTATGCTATCATTTAATATAATCGGAGGCAGGATGTATGAATGTTTCGGAACATATATTAAAAAATAAAATCATCACCGTTGCGCGCGGAGTGGACATTAAAAACATACTTCCGCTCGCAAATGCGCTTATAGAGGGCGGCATAACCTGTATGGAGGTAGCTCTCAACCAAAAATCGACTGACGGTAACAAAAACGCCCTTGATTCAATAAATCTTTTGCGTGAAAATACCGAAGGTGTGATGAAAATAGGTGTGGGCACCGCTCTTACCGCCGCTCAGGTGCGTGAAGCCGCCGCGGCAGGCGCACAGTTCGTGGTGTCACCCTGCGTTGTGCCCGATGTGATAAACGAAACCAAAAAAGCCGGACTTGTATCTATCCCCGGTGCCGCAACCCCCACCGAAATCGTAAGCGGTTTTACTTTGGGCGCCGATTTTATCAAGCTTTTCCCCATTTCCTCCTTTGGCCCCGATTATCTTAAAGCGATAACCGTACCGCTTTCGCATATCCCGATAATCGTTATGGGCGGCGTGCTGCCCGAAAATATAATGCAATATGCTCTGTCGGGTGCATGCGGATTCGGTATAAGCGGTCCGCTCACCAATGCCCAAAGCATAGCAAACGGTGATTTTAAAGCAATAACCGAAACGGCAAAGCGCTATGTGTCGGCACTCGAACTCTAAGATACCTGAAAATAACGGCTTTATAATAAGGCAAAACTTTTTTAATTGTTAAAAGCAAAGGATAATAAATTATGAAAGAATTGATATTAGACGGCAACAATTTCAGTGATATAAACGGGTTTTTTTACGAAGTGGATAAAATCCTCACTAACGGGCTTGATTGGATACCTGGTCATAATTTTTCCGCTTATAACGATTTGTTGCGCGGAGGCTTCGGTGTTCACAATTACGGCGAGCCGATAGTTATTAAATGGCTAAATTATGATAAATCAAAATCGGAGCTCGGAGAAGAATTTATATATAAAATTATCGAAATCACCCTTGACTGCGATCAATCGGGTCACGACTGCAAGCTTGAATTGTACTAAAACCGATTTTAAAAGCCTTGAAACTGCCAAAAGGTAATTTCAAGGCTATTAGTTTAATCGGTTTACCTTTCTTGCGAAAAGGCAAAAAATATGATAAAATACATAAGATTTTTAGATTTTTTAATTTGATTTAATGTGAGTATGCTATGCTGTTAAATATTCCCGTGAAAGGAGCAATTAAAATGCGACTATTGCTTGCCGAAGACGAAAAGGCGTTATCCAAAGCACTTGTGAAAATATTTGAAAAGAATAATTACTCGGTTGATGCCGTTTATAACGGTGAAGATGCTCTTTTGTATATAGAATCAGGCAACTACGATGCCGCAGTGCTTGATATTATGATGCCGAAAATGGACGGCATTACCGTTTTGAAAAAAGTCCGTGCATCGGGGAGTCAGCTTCCTATTCTGATGCTGACGGCAAAATCCGAGATTGACGACCGTGTGCTCGGGCTTGACAGCGGGGCAAAGGATTATCTGCCCAAACCGTTTGACACGAAGGAGCTTCTCGCCCGTATTCGCTGTATAACAAGGGGAAAAGAAGAAACCGATACAAAGCTTCGTATGGGAAACATATCACTTGATCGAGCCACCTTTGAATTGGCGTCCCCAACGGATAGTTTTCGGCTTGCCAACAAAGAATTTCAAATG
>JAZUGP010000027.1:0-61768 GCA_045641225.1 Acutalibacteraceae bacterium | reverse complement strand
CGGCTTTGCCGCCGCTTCATGTTTGTGAATGCAAACGCTTCATTAAAAGCCTTGTGCTATTCCGTATAGCTTAAAAGCACGAATTGTGCTGTTTAGTTGCGCTAAACAGGGGGAAAACAGTGATTTCGGGAATGTCGTTACATACCCCGATTTTCACGCCAAATACCCCTTGTACTATTCCATAGTACAACCATAAACTGAAAATCCGGCATTTCGGTTTAACGAAAATGCCGGATTTTCTTTTTACACAAATGTTTTATAAAAAACAGATGTAATGCTATGATTTTATCGGTTTCCCCGATTCCTTATAGAGTCTGTCATCAATTTTATTCAGTTTCTTTGCGGTCATCAGCAGTTCAAGTTGAATGTTGAAGCCGTTGCTGGCGGGAAAAACATTGGTTAATATCGTTCCGAATATAATGGCGAGGGGGTAAACCTCGGTAGGTATGCCGCAGGCGGCAAAAAGCACGGGGAATACAACAAGCGCCGAGCCGGGAATGGGCGGTGCCGCTATGGCGACCACAGTTCCTATTATAACGGTCCGTATCAGAATACTAAGCGTTATGGGAAGCCCCGCAACCTCCATCAGTCCTATGGCGGTAATAGTCAGAAAAATAGCTCCGCTTGGCATATAAACCACAATACCGAGCGGTAACGCAAAGTCCACCAGCTTGCGGTCTATTCCGAACTTATCCTTACAGCATTTCATATTTTCGGGCAACGCCGCGACCTGTGAGGCGGTGGTAATGTTTATCATAAGGGTGGCAAGCTGTTTCGGTAAAATGTATTTTACGGGAACACCTGTAACAACCCTTGCCCTTATTGCCATAGAGAGCAGAAAAACAAGATTTATCGCAAGATATCCCACCAGCATTTTGCCGATGCTTATGAACTGTTTTGCATTGCTGGTGGCTATAAGATTTGTTACACCGAAGAAAACCACCAAAGGCAGCAGCTTACAGCATATTGTCATCATTTTGTTGATGAGCAAGGAGCCTTCCTTTACGACTTCGTTGATTCTCGGCAGCTGGTTGCCTAAGATAAGCATTGTGATTCCCACGAATACCGCAATCACAATTACCTGCAAATCGTTATCGATTGTAAACGGGGCAAGCAGATTATCGGGGATTATATCCAAAACCAACTTTACAACGCTTCCGAGAGCCGAATTGCCGTCGGTCAGGGCAACCTCCTCGGAAATCCCGTAAATGAGCCCGCCGCCTATGACTACAAACACTGCCGCGATAAGATAACTTCCCGCCATTCGTGTTAAGAGCCTTGACCCGATTTTACCGAATGCTTTTACATCGCCTATATCGACAATTCCGCCTATAACCGCAAAAAGCACAAGCGGAGTGGCAAGCGCGGAAATTATCATTGTCATCTTTGTAAACACGGGGGTAATAAAATCATCGGTCAGCATACCGTGTATGCCGCTCGGCAGAAAATTAACGGCAATTCCCGTAATCACGGCAAGAATTAAGGCAATAATAACCGGAAACGCAGCCGAATGTTTTTTCGGTTTTTCCGCTGCCTGCCAGATAAGTTTGTTTTTCCCGACCTTACCGTGCGAATAAGCATACCTCGGCTCAACCTCAAGCCGAGATAAAATATCGTAAGAAAGCTTTATATCCTCATCGCACGGCAAATAATCCTTGCGCTCGCCCTGAACCGATATTTCTATCGAATACTTCCCGAAATTTTTGGAAAGAACCACATCACAGATATTTTTTGTTCCGTAATAGTTCCTGAATCTCAAAAGTAATTCTTCCAGCGCAACAACAAATTTAGTCTTCTCAATGGCTTTTTTACCTAAAACATCAAAATATACCGGCGGTAATTCATTCATAATATCTTTAATATTACTATCGGTTAAAGTTTTGGAGATTTTATATATCTCTTTCATCTGAATCACCTTAATATTTATAAATCAAGAGGAATAAAAAACCATTAGTCTTCAAAATAATCATACTGCGGAAGCTCGCTGAAAACAGGTGCTTCAAGCTCGGGGAGATGCTCGATACCATCCATGGTAACCTTAAACCTCAAAGCTTCGTTTTCAAAAAATCTCACTTCGATTGTTTGTTCGGTAACATCGACAACCTCGGTAAAGGTTGACTCCCAAATACCGCCCTTTTGCGCCTTTTGCTCTCTGGTCATTGAGCGGATTTCGGCGTTTGAAGCGTTGAACAGTTCCTTGATAACATCTTCATAATCCTCGTCAAAAAGGAAATCGTATGTTCCGCCCTGAAACTCACCTAAGTTTTCGCTTCGCGGGTCAAAATGATATTTTTTGCAATTATCATAATCGGTATAAAACCACGAGTAAGATATTCTGCGCATTAAATCATACATTTGGCTTGTGCTGTCAACATCGTCAATCAGGGTTTGAACGGTCATAAATCTTCCTTCCCCTGATTTCATATCTTCACGCTGATATGCCCACCAATTCAGGTAAAAGTTTGCCTGCGCAATGGCATTAATCCTGCAATACTTTTCCTTGTTCGTTTGTCCTATACCTATCCAATCTATCTTGGAAACATCTTCCTCGTCAATCCAATTCACAGCCAAAACTTTTTCATCACCGGATACATAAGTGTTGTAAACATCACCCAAAAATCCTATTGCGGAAAACTCAAGCAAAGAGGCGTGTGTTTCGCCGTTTTCGGTGCTGTCCGAAATAATGAAGCAGTAGTTCCAATACTCGGATTTTGAGTATATATCTAAGGTCTTGACATATTCTTTGGCTTCAGCAACGGTTTTGCAATGCTCGGCTATGTAGCGCGGCAGCTCAAACATATGAACTCTTCTTTCCCCGTCGGGGTTGGTGCCTTTTAATGAAAACTGGTCGTTTCCGGCAAAATCGCACTCGGCATGCCGCATATTTACTTCAATGTGAAGCCCTTTATCGTTCATTACATCATCGCAAAGAAACGGAAGAATGTCTTTGAACTCATCGCTGATGCCCTTTTCTTTGACTTCGCCGTAGAAGGGGGCATAATCACGGAAGGTAAATGCAAGGCCGACCGTTTTATATCTGTCCTCGCTTGCGTTTGTTCTTACGATATAAGCGGGTTTATCAGCTATGTTCAGGTCCATATTTCTGCCGACAACTCGATGGCCGTCGGAAAACTCCTTTGTGACCGCTGTGCAGCCGCCGCCCCAATTATCATTATTTTCTGCCCAAAACTTATCGCCCGCATCGTAATCAACGCGGTCGTAGTTTACCTCAAAAATACGGCTGTCCTCTTCGACTTCGGCAATCTTTGTAAAGTTCTTTTGCTTTTGCGTTTTACCTTTACTGTTGCAACCGAAAAGCGTTACAAAAAATAAAACGCATATTAAGGCCGAACATACACGTTTGAATTTCATTTTTAATTTCTCCTTTTTTTATCGGTCTTTATTTGCACGGTTTTTTATAACCTATGCACCTTATTCATTGTAGCAAAATCTGATATAAAAGTAAATAAAAAAAGTAATAAACCGTATAAAAGTAACCTGCCGCAAGGCTTTGCGGCAGGTTACTTTATCTCATCGGCTATATATGTCATAACATCTTCAACTTTACAATCCAATATTTTACAAAACGTTTCGATTGTGTGGGTGCTGACACTTTCATTCCGCTTTAATCTGGTTATTTGACCGGGACTGATATTATATTTTTTTATCAGGGTATATTGGGTAACGTTTTTTTCTTTCATCGTTGACCACAACTTATCGTAAGAAATCATAAAATATTATCCTCCCATTGACATAATAACCGATTATGGTGTATAATTATATTAACCAATATCGGTGTATACGGTCGGAAGGACAGTAGCGGTTTAATCCGACACCGCGGTCAAAAATTATTAAACAGCAGGAAGTTTGTATGTGGGCAAGAAGTTTAATAGGTATTATCGTTGCAATAATTATGATTGTTTTAGGCTTGATGTTCGGTTGCAAGGATAATGAAAATGAATATAAAAAATCCGAAAAAGGGTTTTGCGCTTGTATTCAAAATGAGCCGAAATCACAAAACGATACCGAAAAAATATATTTCGGCAATTTAACAAAGCAGTCGGATAAACATCAGTATTAAATATTTAAGGCACTCGGCAGTATAACAAAAAAGGGGGTGTAAAAAAACGAAAGTTTTTTTACAGCCCCTTTTTAGGAGATAGAAAAAAATGTTTGGAATGAACTGCAAAACCGACTCAAAAAGCACTTTTGTTTCGATTTTTGCACGGCCTATCCATGCTTTTTCCGCCTTTGCAATCCGGACTTTTTTTACATCACCTTTTAATTTTTGCTTATTGCGGTTTTTAAATGAATACGGCGCCGTGTCACTGTTTCTTGCTTTAATTTGTTTTTTTGCTATAATGTTTATAAATGGGAAAACTTATACCTGTAGGTAAGGAGTGTTATTATGAAAAGTATTTGTATTTTCCATACCCGCTCGGGCATCTCAAAAGATATTGCAACCGAAATATCGCGCGGCATCAACGCAGAGCTTTTGCAGATATCGGACGGTAAATCGCGCAAAGGATTTTTCGGTTATATCTCGGCGGCAGTATCGGGTCTTAAAAAGAGCCTGCCCACCCTGCTTTTGTGCGCGCCTTCACATCCGCTTGAAGAATATGACAGGGTGATAATCGTTGCACCCGTTTGGTGTGAAAATGTGAGCCCTGTTATGCGGGCATTTTTGTTGCAGAACAAAAACCGTTTTAAGGGTGAGCTTTATTATGTTATAGGCAGTATGTCCGGCATATCGTATAAACAAAAAATTGATGAGCTTGAATTGCTTACCGGCAAGGCTTATACGGGTATTTTGCAATTAAAAACTCATAAAAACGATTGGAGCGGCGAGGTGGCTGAGTTTACCGAACGGCTGAAAATGTGAACATCATTCAGCGGATAAACACCGCGGTTTTCACACTATCCAAACACTGTATTGATTAACATAACAAAGGGGCTGTAAAAAACTTTCGTTTTTTACAGCCCCTTTCCCATGCTTTATTTACAAATATTCAAATGTTTCTTTAAATACCTGTGCTATGGGTTTTCTGAATACGAGGGTGGCACTGTTATCGTAAGGAGTGATATCGCGGTTTATGATAACCGTGTGCCTGCCGCCGAAATACCGCACAAACGACGCCGCGGGATAAACAGCAAGCGAGGTGCCTCCTATTATCATAAGGTCCGCTTCGCTTATCGCCCGTATCGCACCGTTTACGGTGTTTTGGTCAAGCATTTCTCCGTAAAGTGTTACACACGGCTTTATTATTCCGCCACAGGTGCATTTAGGCACATTTTCGCATTTATTAAGACAGTCAATGGTATAAAACCTTCCGCATTCGGTACAGTAAAGCTTTGACACCGTGCCGTGAAGCTCATACACCCTGCTGCTACCCGCCGCCTGATGAAGCCCGTCAATATTCTGGGTGACCACCGATACCTGACGGCCTGATTTTTCAAGCTCGTAAAGGGCCTTATGGGCAAAATTGGGCTTTGCATCACACATAAAAAAGTCACGGAAAAAGCGATAAAAAAGCTCAGTGTTATCAAAAAAACAGTCGTGGCTTAAAATATCCTCGGGCGGCATACCGTAGTTTTTGGCGGTGTTGTAAATGCCGTCGGCACTGCGGTAATCCTTAAGCCCGCTCTCGGTGGAAACTCCGGCACCGCCGAAGAAAACTATTTTCTTGCTCTCCTTTATAAGCTTTGCAAAACGCTCGGTATCCTCCAACGCTATCTCCCCTTTTCGTTCTCGGATTTGATTTTCTCGATATCGTAGGGAGTTGTCTGATAAACAAAATAGTTAAGCCAGTTTGAATACAAAAGGTTTGCGTGGGCGCGCCATGAAACAACCGGTTTTTTGGTTTCGTCATCATTCGGGAAATAGTTTTCGGGAACGGCGGTATTAAGCCCCTCGTTTTTATCACGCAGGTATTCTTCCTTTAAGGTATCGCGGTCATACTCACTGTGCCCCGTGATAAAAAACTGGCTGCCGCCTATCTTTGTTATGGCATAGGGGCCGCACAAATCGGACGATGCCAAAATCCTGAGCTCCTTATGCTCAAGAATATCCTCGGTGCTTACGGTAGTGTATCGCGACTGGGGTACCATAAAGGTATCATCAAACCCGCGGAAAAGCATCGAGCGGCGATAATCCACCTTATGCTCGAAAATGCCGAAAAGCTTTTTATCAAGCTCTTTTTTCTTTATGCCGTAGTGATAGTAAAGTCCTGCCTGAGCGCCCCAGCATATATGGAATGTGCTGTGGACATGGGTTTTACTCCACTCCATTATCTCGCAGAGCTCATCCCAGTATTCAACCTGCTCAAACTCCATTTTTTCAACCGGTGCGCCGGTTATTATCATACCGTCATAGGTATTTTCCTTTATATCGTCAAAGGTCTTGTAAAAGGTAAAAAGGTGCTCGGGGGAGGTGTTTTTGGAATGATAACTTTTGGTGTGGATAAACTCAAGCGACACCTGAAGCGGTGAGTTGCCGAGCAGACGCGAAAGCTGAGTTTCGGTCTCTATTTTTTTTGGCATCAGGTTTAAAAGCAGTATTTTAAGCGGGCGTATGTCCTGCGTTATGGCGCGTTTCTCGGTCATAACAAAAATGTTTTCACCCGCAAGCGTGTTGACGGCAGGCAGGTTATCGGGTATTTTTATAGGCATACAAAAGCCCCCTTTTAAATGTTTTCAAGTGCCTGCTTAAGATCGGCTATAAGGTCATCACTGTTTTCAAGACCGCAGGAGAGTCTCACAAGGTCGGGAGATACTCCTGCCGCCTTAAGCTCATCATCGTTCATCTGTCTGTGCGTGGCGCTTGCCGGATGCAAACAGCAGGTTTTGGCGTCGGCAACGTGGGTTTCAACCGCGGCAAGCTTCAGGTTTTTCATAAAGCTTTCTGCCGCCTTTCTGCCGCCTTTTACACCAAAGCTTACCACGCCGCAGGTGTTGCCGTTCATATATTTCTTTGCAAGGCCATAATATTTATCACCCTCAAGTGACGGATAAGTTACCCACGAAACATGCTCGTTCTGTTTTAAAAACTTTGCAACGGCAAGACCGTTTTCGCAGTGCCTTTGCATTCTTACGTGAAGACTTTCAAGTCCTATCTGCAAATAATATGCGCTTTGCGGTGACTGTGTTGCGCCGAAATCTCTCATAAGCTGTACGGTGGCTTTGGTTATAAAGGCACCGCCGAGTCCGAAACGCTCGGTATAGGTAACACCGTGATAGCTTTCATCGGGCTTGCAAAGTCCCGAAAACTTTTCGGGATACTTTGTCCAATCAAACCTGCCCGAATCAACTATGCAACCGCCTACAGCCGATGCATGACCGTCCATATACTTTGTTGTGGAGTGTGTAACGATATCCGCACCCCATTCAAAAGGACGGCAGTTCACGGGAGTGGCAAATGTGTTATCCACAATAAGCGGAACGCCGTGAGCATGGGCGCATTTTGCAAACTTTTCTATATCAAGCACAGTGAGTGCGGGGTTTGCAACCGTTTCGCCGAATACCGCCTTGGTGTTATCGCGGAAAGCCGCATTAAGCTCTTGCTCGGTGCAGTCGGGCGAAACAAAGGTAAACTCCACACCCATACGCTTCATAGTTACCGAAAAAAGATTGAATGAGCCGCCGTAAATAGAGGACGATGCAACAACATGGTCGCCGCAGCCCGCGATATTGAAAACGGCAAAAAAGTTCGCTGCCTGACCCGACGAGGTGAGCATCGCAGCGGTACCGCCCTCAAGCTCGCATATCTTTGCCGCAACCGAATCGTTTGTGGGGTTTTGCAAACGGGAATAAAAATAGCCCTCTTTTTCAAGATCGAAAAGCTTGCCCATTTCCTCGCTTGTATCATATTTAAAGGTTGTGCTCTGCACAATGGGAAGCTGACGGGGTTCGCCGTTTTTAGGCTTATAGCCCGCCTGCACACATTTTGTTTCAATAGCCGTTTCTTTCATTGTTTTCCCTCCGAAACCATGTAAATATTACAAGAGGTTGATGCCTCTCTCATTGCATTTTTTAATTTCGCTTTCGGGCCATACCGACGAGTGTACCTCGCCTATATGCGCCTTTTGTAACAGCAGCATACAAACACGTGACTGACCGATACCGCCGCCTATGGTAAGCGGCAGGCGGTCCTCCATAAGTGCCTTATGAAACGGCAGGTTTAACCTTTCAAGCTTGTTTTCGGCAGTGAGCTGTTTTACAAGACTTTCCTTGTCTACCCTTATGCCCATAGAGGATATTTCAAATGCCGCATCGGTTACGCGGTTATAAACTATAATGTCGCCGTTTAGCTCCCAATCATCATAATCGGGGGCTCTGCCGTCATGCTTCTCGCCCGATTTAAGACGGCCGCCTATCTTCATGAGAAAAAATGCACCGTATTCCTTTGCCGCCGCGTTTTCACGCTGTTTTGGGGTAAGCTCGGGGTATTTATCTTCAAGCTCATTTGTTGTTATAAACTCAATTTTGCGCGGCAGATAGTTATCAAGCATCGGGTATTTGCGCTCGATACCGTCCGCCGTGTTCAGCAGTACCGAATATATGCGCTCTACCGTGTCCTTAAGATATTCTTCGTTGCGGTCTTTTTCGCAGATTACCTTTTCCCAATCCCACTGGTCAACATAAAGCGAGTGTATCTCATCGCATATCTCATCTCGGCGAATGGCATTCATATCGGTATAAATACCTGTGTGGAGCTTAAAGCCGTATTTTGCGAGCGCCATTCTTTTCCACTTTGCAAGCGAATGAACAACCTCTACAATCTCACCGGATTGCAGTATATCAAAGCTTACGGGGCGCTCAACACCGTTAAGGTCATCATTTAAACCGCTCCCCCTTGCAACGAAAAGCGGTGCCGATGCACGCGAAAGGTTGAGCGCGTCACACAGGTTTTCTTCAAAACGGTGACGCAAAGAACGTATCGCCTTCTGGGTCTCCAAAACATCAAGTTTAGATTTGTATTCTTTCATAAAATACCTCGTCTGTCAGCTTATGGAGCCTACGGTTCGCGGATAAAGTATAACATCGCGGATATTCTGAACACCGGTAACATACATTATTATCCGCTCAAGACCGAGCCCAAAGCCGCTGTGCGGAACCGAGCCGAACTTTCGAAGCGAAATATAATCGTTATAATCGTCAAGATTCATATTTCTTGCTTTCATAGCCTCAAGCAGCTTATCAAGGTCCGCCTCACGCTCGCTGCAGCCGATTATCTCGCCCACTCCGGGAACCAACAAATCGGTGGCGGCAACGGTTTTACCGTCCGCGTTCTGCTTCATATAAAATGACTTTATCTCCTTAGGATAATCGGTCAAAAATACCGGCCTTTTGCAAATCACCTCGGAAATGTATCTTTCATGCTCGGTCATAAGGTCAAGACCCCAATCAACCGGATACTCAAACCTTTCACCGCAGCTTTTGAGCTTTTCTATCGCCTCGGTGTAGGTCATAACCGCAAAATCGTTGCTTACAACATTTTCAAGCTTCTCTATAAGTCCCTTTTCAAAGTGGGCATCAAAAAACTTAAGCTCATCGGGGCATTTTTCAAGCACCGCGCTTATTATGTGTTTTATAAGCGCCTCGGCTATCTCGATGATATCGGGAAGCTCGGCAAAGGCAACCTCGGGCTCAACATGCCAGAACTCGGCAACGTGACGGGGTGTGTTGCTCTTTTCGGCTCTGAACGAAGGGCCAAAGGTGTAAATCTTACCGAGCGCCATCGCGGCAACCTCGCCCTCAAGCTGACCCGAAACCGAAAGAGCGGCTCTTTTGCCGAAGAAATCCGCGGCGTTGTACTCCTCCTCGGTCTTGTAATCAAGACTGTGGCCTATGGTGGTCACCTTGAACATCTCGCCTGCGCCCTCGCAGTCGCTCGCGGTGATGAGCGGAGTGTGAACATAGGTAAAGCGGCGGCTCTGGAAAAACTCGTGAATGGAAGCCGAAACCACCGAGCGCACTCTAAATACCGCGTTAAAGGTGTTTGTGCGTACCCTGAGCGCCGGCATGGTGCGGAGATACTCAAGTGTGTGGCGCTTTTTCTGAAGCGGATATTCGGGCGGACATACACCGAGCACCGAAATCTCTTTTGCGTTTATCTCAACGCTGTCCTGTGCCACCACCGATTTAACGGCGGTGCCTGTAACCTTAAGTGAGGTACCGAGCTTTAAATACTCGCTTATGTCCCCTGAGGAACTCTTATCTATAACGATTTGGAGATGCTTAAGTGTCGTACCGTCATTAAGCTCGATAAAAGCCATATTTTTAGAGTCACGCGAGGTGCGCACCCAACCGCATACGGTTACCTCTTTTCCCAAAAGCTCTTTGTTTTCAAAAATCTCATAAATATCAGTGTGTTTCATAAATCCTGCCTCCGATAAAAATAAAAAAGCGCTTTTCATCCTTTAGTATAGGACGAATAAGCGCTGTACTATCCGCGGTACCACCTATTTTGCAGAAACTGTGTTCTGCCTGCTTCGGGTCACAACAACCCTTTTTTCTTAACGCGAAAATCACGGCGCACCTAATAAGAAAGCCTTTTCAGATTGCGGCTCCGAAGTGTTCTTCACAGGCTTTGTATGACGGCGTTTCCACTATTCGCCGCTCACTTTACACCGACAAGCCCGATACTTTTCTTCATCTTAGCCTTTAAAAATATATATGAATTATAGCACTATGCGTTTTTTGTGTCAAGTAATTTTGAATTAAGTTTGACAAAGTGGCCGCACAGCAGTAAAATTGTTGACATAAGGAAGGGATATTATGAATGATTTTGACCTTAACACCGCCGATATAAGCGAGCTTTTAAAAAGGAAACTCGGTGAAACCGTTTACCGCGGCAGTGAGGGTGTTATGGTGCGCGAAAGCGATAACGGTACCGTTATGACCGATATTGACGATATGGATAAAATCCTTTCGCTCACCGACAATCTTGACGGGGTGCGTCTGCTCACCGTAAAAAACCGCTCGCTTGCGGATGAGTTTATAAAAAAAGGATATTTTACGGGCGGCACGTTCTGTTCACAGTGGGTTTACATAAAACCCGAGTGCCCCGACTCTCCCGACTGCGATATAAGGGTTATGCCCGAAAATCTTGTTAAGGACGCCGCCCGCTACTACACCCACAAGCACGACTCCACCCCCTATATGCGTGAACGGCTTAAAGCAGGCGGACTGTTCGGTGCGTTTGTTGATAACACCCTTGCGGGATTTATCGGCACTCACAGTGAGGGCAGTATGGGTATGCTTACCGTTATACCCGAATACCGCCGCCGCGGACTCGCCGTTTGCCTTGAAACCTATATGCTTAAATACCACCTAAGCCGCGGCGAAATACCGTTTTGCCATGTGGTGGACGGTAACGATGCTTCAATAGCGCTTCAAACAAAGCTCGGTCTTATAAAGGCGGAAAAGCCGATAATTTGGTTGCACAAAGACTGATGTCTTCCCTTTTTGCAAGCCCTTTTGAAAAGGCGGTGGCACAGCCGGCGGCTATACCGTATTTAAGGCAGTTTGTACTGTCCGCACCGTTTTGCACGGCATACAGATAGCCTGCAAGCATACTGTCCCCCGCACCGGTGGTGTTTATAGCCTCACCTTTTAAGGCATTCATCTTTATAAACTTTTTATCGCTTGTGTAAAGCGCCGCTCCGTCTTTTCCCAAAGAACAAAGAATATTCTGTGCGCCCCTGCGGTTTAATTCCGTGAGGGCGTTTTTTATATCCTCATCGCTCTTTACTGTGATGCCGAGTGTTGAGCAAAGCTCAAAGAGGTTGGGCTTTATCACATAAGGGTTAAACGGTAAAAGCTTTAAAAGCGGTTCTCCCTCGCAGTCGGCGGCGATTTTTGCTTTGCAGTTTTTTGCGATATGAGCGTAGATATCCGCACTCATACCGCTTGGTATACTCCCCGAAAGCACGAGAAAATCGTTTTCGGTTAGGTTGCCTATTTTATCTGTCAAAAGCTTTGTTTCTTCTTCAGAGGGGCAAACACCCGTTGCGTTTATATCGGTTTCGGTATCCGATTTAAGCTTTACGTTTATGCGTGTATTACCGCTTGAAAGCCTTATCGGACAGACCTTGATATTTTCTTTTTCAAGCAGCTTTAAAAGCTCATCGCCCGAAAAACCGGCGGTGAGAATTATCGCGGTGTTTTCGGTGCCGAATTCGTTTAACACCGCGGATACATTTATCCCCTTGCCGCCGAATGTGATATACTCACTTTTTGAGCGGTTTACCGCACCGCGGGTTACACCGTTACAGCTCATCACATAGTCAAGAGAGGGGTTAAGGGTTAAGGTGTAAATCATTTTTTATCCTCACAAAGCTTTACTTTTATTCCGAGCCCTTTTATATCCGAAAAATAATCGGGATAGCTTTTTGATACACAAAGAGCGTCCTCAATACAGCCGCCGGTGATGCTTAACAAAAATGTAAGTGCCATTGCGATACGGTGGTCGCCGTGGCTCGATACTGCGCAGTCCGGCTTTTTGATACAGTCGCATTTAACCGCCGCGGTATCACCGTTAAGGCAAAGCTCACCGCCGAACTTTATCAGCTCATCCTTCATCGCGCTTATGCGGTCGGTTTCCTTATACATAAGCCGCTTTGCGCCTTTGAATGTGCCGCCGCCGAAAAGCATACTCGCGGCAAACAGCAAGGGTGCTATATCGGGTGTATCCGAAACATCAAAGGTGTTTTTACCGCCTTTAAGCTCATCAAAAAACCTTATATATGCTTTATCACCCTGCAAAGAGTCGGCGCTAAGACCCTTAATATCCACATTTCCGCCGGCAAGTGAGTATACCGCAAGATTTGCGGCGGCGGAATAATCACCGCAAACAGTAAAATCATAAGGCTTATAACAGCCGTTTCCGCTTACCTTAATGCTTTCGCCTACACCTACCTTTATACCGCACCTTTTAAGTACATCGGCGGTTAAACAGACATAAGGTCTGCTCTCCGGCGGAGAAGTAAACTCTATACTGCTGTCACCCTTAAGCAGAGGCAGCGCAAAAAGAAGTCCCGAAACAAACTGGCTCGAAATATCGCCGCGCAGCTTGAAATTATCGGGCTTCAGCGTACCGCAAACACTTATCGAGGTTTCGTTCTTTTCATATTCTATGTTCTGATTTTTAAAAATATCCTCGTATACAAAGTTAGGGCGGCTTAAAAGACTTTTTTCACCCGTAAAGGTGATTTTTTTGCCCGTAAGAACAGAAATCGGCAATAAAAATCGCAGTGTGCTTGCCGACTCGCCGCAGTATATAACCGCGTTATCGGGTGCGTTTTTCAGCTTGAGCGGTGAAAAGCTTATTATCCCGTTTTGCACCGTATAATATGCGCCGAGTGCTTTAAGTGCCGAAAGGGTGCGGCTTGTATCAAGCGAAAGCTTTTGCACCGACACACTGCCCCCCGAAAGCGCCGCCGCGATAAGCATTCGGTGGGTTTCCGATTTTGAGGGCGGAGCGGTTACTGTGCCAAAGGCTTTTGACCTTTCAATATATGCCGTCATATCACTTCACCGCGTTTATGAGAATATCCACAGCCTCAAGATAGCCTTTAATTCCTTTGCCGCAAACAGAAGCGGTAACACATTCTCTTATATGGTTTACCCTGCGGTAATCCTCCCTGCTGTCAGGATTTGATATATGCACCTCTACCGTGCTTACACCTACCGCCTTTATCGCATCGGCTATCGCTATACTCGTGTGGGTATAGGCGGCGGGGTTTATTATTATACCGTCAGCATTATTATAAGCGCTTTGTATCTTATCCACTATATCACCCTCGTGGTTGGAGTGATAAAGCTCACATTCCACACCCTTTATACTACAGTAACGGCTGATTTCATCGCAAAGTGTTTTATAGGTTTCCCTGCCGTATATATCGGGCTCTCTTATACCCAGCATATTCATATTCGGTCCGTTAATAACAAGAATCTTCATTTAAAAAATCTTCCCTTATTTTATTTGCGAAATCTTCAGCGGTAAGGTTGCCCGAAACGGTAACGTCCGCCGAAAAAATATATGTTTTGTGCCGCTTTTGATAAAGCTCGTTTATTGCCTCTTTGCTGCTTGCAAGCGGTCGGTCGGGTGTTGGGGTAAGAAGCTGCGGCGGACGGTCAATAAAATAAACCCTGCCGTTTTGCTTTAAATTATCCGTGTTTTCACGTTCAAGCACCGAGCCGCCGCCTAAGGCGATGACTATGCCGCTTTTTGCAGAAAGTTCCCTTATTACTTCCTTTTCCGCTTTTCTGAAATATTCCTCGCCCTTTTTTGTGATTATCTTAAATGCAGACATTTTTTCGCGGTTTTCTATCTCGGTGTCCACATCGTAAAACGGTTTACATAAAACTTCGGACAACAGCCTGCCCACCGTACTTTTACCGCAGGACGGCATACCGCAAAGAACTATGTTCTGCTTGTCACGTTTTATCTCTTTGTATATATCATCGCCGTTTATTTCGGCGCCGCAAAAAAGCTTTGAAGCATAAACGCCCTGTGATACGAGCATATAAAGTCCGCCTGCCGCTTTTATTCCCCGTTTTTTCGCTTCAAGCACAAGTTTTGTTCTTAATGGGTTATACACCGCGTCCAGAACACCGCAAAGCTTATCAAATCCCGAAATATCCAGCGGCATACCGCCGTTATCGGGGAACATACCAACGGGGGTTGTGTTTATGATAACCTCTGTGTCCTTGTGATTTTTATAAAGCTCATCATAGGTAACGGCATTTGCCTTTTTATGCCTTGAAACCGTGATTATTTCACCTGCGCCAAGCTCCTTTGCCGTGGCAAAGGCGGTTTTTGAGGTGCCGCCGCTGCCTAAAATCGCAACCTTTTTTCCGCAAAGCTCTATGCCGCATTTATTTATAAGCGCCTGCATACCCAAAATATCGGTATTATAGCCGTAAAGCAAACCGTTTTTATTTATTACCGTGTTTACTGCGCCTATCCTTTTTGCCGATTCATCAATACAGTCAAGAAACGGAATAACCGCGCTTTTATAAGGCAGTGTAACGTTTATTCCCTTAAAGTCCCTTTTTCCAAAAAACTCCTTAAGCTCATCACCCTTAAGCTCAATAAGGGAATATTCGTAATTTCCGGCTTTGGCGTGAAGCTCTGCCGAAAAGCTATGGCAGAGAGGATATCCTATAAGTCCGTAATCCATACTCATAAAATCCCTTTTTCACCGTAAAGACCAAGCAGTATATCGCAAAGTGCTATCACCGTAACGGCGCTCACGGCGGCTGCCGCCTTTTGCGGAATAAAGGTATCGTGTCTGCCGCAAAAAGCTTTTTTTACATTTTCACCCGAAATAAGATTTACACTTGACTGTTCTGCCGCCACGGTCGGCGCAGGCTTTACGGCGGTTTTAAAGACTATCGGCTCGCCGTTTGAAATACCGCCGTTTATACCGCCGCAGTTGTTGGTTTTTGTGCGCACGGTACCGTTATCAAAATAAAGCGGGTCGTTTGAAATACTGCCGTTTGCCTTTACAAAGCCAAAGCCCAAGCCGAACTCCACTCCCTTTACCGCAGGAATGGAAAACACAGCGGAAGAAATAATACTTTCAAGCCGCTCAAAATAAGGTCCGCCCACACCCGCAGGCATACCGAAAACGGCGGTTTCTATACTACCGCCCAAGCTGTCGCCCTGTGCTTTTGCGTTTTGCACCGCCGCCCGCATCTGCTCCTTTGCGTTTTTATCGATAACCGGAAACGGCATATTTGCCACCGTCTCCGCCTCGCTCACATTTTGCGAAAAGGCGGTATCGAATATATCACCGCAGGAATAAATATGAGATGCCACGGTTATACCCTTTGCCTTAAGTATGGGGTAAAGAATTGCCGCCGCGGCAACGAGCGGTGCCGTAAGTCTGCCCGAAAAGTGACCGCCGCCCCGAAAATCCTCAAATCCTCCGTACTTTACATGCGCCGTGTAATCGGCGTGGGACGGGCGCGGTATCTCCATACATTCGGGATAATTCTCAGATTTAACATCCGAGTTTTTTATCAGTATCAGAAGCGGTGCTCCCGAGGTGTATCCGCAGAACACGCCGCTTATTATTTTAAACTCATCCGCCTCGCGCCTTGCAGAGCCCGAAGCTTCCTCTCCCCTGCGGATATCAAGCCGGCTTTTTATATACTCACAGTCAACCTTAATACCGGACGGCACACCGCAAAGAAGCGCACCCACATACTCGCCGTGGCTCTCGCCGAAAAGCGATACCGTTATGTTTTTTCCGAAAGCCGTGTTCAAAGCCTTTCGCTCCCTTCAATAATACCGCGAAGTTTTTCAAACGGTATTTTAACGATTTTTCCCTCACCGATTTTTTCCACGGTAACAACATATAACCCGTCTTTATACCTTTTTTTATCGGCAAAAACGGTTTTTAAAAGCTTTTTCGGGGGGATATCCGCTTTTTCTTTAAAGCCGAGCATTTCATAAACCGCGTTAAGTCTTTTTACCACCTCGGGTGACGAAAAATAAAGCATACCGAGCGCCACGCACTCACCGTGGTAAAGGCCCTTGGTGTTCATTTCAACAGCGTGACCCACCGTGTGCCCGAAATTGAGTATCCTGCGCGGACCGTTCTCGGTTTCGTCAAGCTCGATGATTTTTTTCTTTATGTTAATTGCGCCGCGAATAATTTTTTCGAGGCTTTCCTCTGTGTTGCCGCTTTCGATAAGCTCAAACAGTTCTCTGTCACTTGTTGCCGCCATTTTTACGCACTCTAAAAGTCCGTTCAGGCGCTGTCTTTCAGGCAAGGTTTTCAGTGTGTTAATATCGGCTATTACCGCCTTTGGCTGATAAAAGGCGCCTAAAATATTTTTTGCGCCGCAGAAATCCACCGCCGTTTTGCCGCCTATTGAGGCATCAGCCATTGCAAGCAACGTTGTGGGGATATTGTAAAAATCAATGCCCCTCATATAAAGCGATGCCGCAAGACCCGCCATATCACCCGTTACACCGCCGCCCACGGCTATAACGCAGTCCTCTCTTGTGAAGCCGTTTTCAAAAAGGGATTTGAGTATTTTTGTGAGGGTTTTTGTGTTTTTGCTTTTTTCACCCTTTTTAAAGCGGAAAACAATACTGTTTTCACACTGCTTTTTAACCGTTTCGGCATAAATTGACGGCACGCCGCTTTCGGTGACGATAAGTGCTTTTTTGCCGGTATCAATATAATCGCCAAGGTGATTTACAGCACCTTTTTTAAACAGTATATTGTACCCGCCGTTTTGCGTTTTTACGGGTATTATATCATCGCGGCGGTTACTCATAAGCTCGCGCTGACAAGCTTTGGAAAGGGCAATGTTGTTTTTGAGAAAGAGAAGCTGATACTTATTATCGGCGGCGCTTAAAACCTCCTGCTCCCTATTCTTATCCTCAATATCAAGTCCGTTTGCCGACTTATACTCAAACACCTCATGAGAAAGCTCCATACGCTTATCAAAAAGCTTTAAAAGCTCGCTGTCGGTTTTTGTTATTTCGCTTCTTATATCGTTTATATCCCTCACGGTCTCACCTCGCATAAAAACACACTTTATCACGATAATTTTACCTTTTTGTGCATATCTTGTCAAGTAAAAAGCCACCTTAACCGGCGCGTGCCGTTTAAGGTGGCTTTTTACTTATTTAAGTTCTATTACGGTGCAAAGCTCTTTATCCTTATATATCCCGTATAAAAAGCGTTCGGTGTTTTCATAGCAGCGGATAACCGCCGTATCGGTATCGCGAACAGCTTTTTTATATAATATTCTGATACTGTGGAAATCGTCCCTGTCATAAACACTTTGAGGCAGGATATCGGTGATAAAGGCAAGATATCGGGTATTGTGAATATGGTGGTTGTAATCACTGTCACTGCGCCTTAAGATTATCGGGATATCCTGAGCTTTCGGCTCGCCCTTTATGGTAAGTCTCGGCAGTTTACCGTCAAAGATTTGCTTGTCCTCAGGGCCGTAGGCATCAATAAGCTCCTTTTCAATTTTTACCATCTTATTGGCTTTCATATCAACATAAACAAAAACACCGCTCGCCTTTACAAGCAGGTTTCCCTCCGTATCCTCCAAGGTGATAAGACGGTCGGAGATAAACGAAACGGCGCCCACCGTTACCCAAGTGGTGGCAATAAGCTTTTCGCCGAAAACCGGACGGCGCAGTATTTCCACCCGCCACTCGGTTAAAATCCACGCAAAGCCGTCTTTCGCCATAAGGTCATTCGCTTTTTCGGCGTGATGGTTGCCTACATACTCAAAAGCTTTTAATATGCCCTCAAGCGAAAGATTGCCGTTTTTATTATAATCGCAAAGCGGCGGTGTGTAATGCTCACTGTAAAACATAGTAACTCCTTAAAAAATAACCGTCTCCCGCGGGAGACGGTTAAACTGAATAACAATTCTTAATTTTCAAGTGTGGTATTTTCCTGAATGTAATCAACAACGTCCCCAACGGTTTTAAGGCTCTCGATATCCTCATCGGGTATCTCGATTTCAAACTCCTCCTCAACCGCCATAAGCATCTCAACAACATCAAGGCTGTCAGCACCGAGGTCTTCCGCTATTCTGGTTTCGGGTGTAATGTTATCCTTATCGGCATCAAGCTGTGCCGCAAGTATTTCCGCAATTTTTTCAAAAATCACTGTTTTCCCTCCCGTAATGTTTCTTCTATCAAATGATATGTTTATTTTACCCGTTTGTCAACTGTTTTTTAATATTTTTAAAAAGTGTTGCAAAATTATACCTCTTAACATATAATAGATACATTAAATCCTAAAAGGTGATAGTTTTATGGCAAGCGAAAAAATGGTGAAGGAAATAACCTCTATGGACGAGGATTTTGCCAAGTGGTACACTGATGTGTGCCTGAAAGCCGAGCTTATTGATTACTCCTCGGTGAAGGGCTGTATGATAATCCGTCCCTATGGTTATGCAATATGGGAAAATATCCAGCATATAGTTGACGGGCTTTTTAAGGAAACGGGCCACGAAAACGTTTGTATGCCTATGTTTATTCCCGAAAGCCTGCTCCAAAAGGAAAAGGACCACGTTGAGGGATTTGCTCCCGAGGTTGCGTGGGTTACCCACGGCGGTAACGAAAAGCTTGAGGAACGCCTTTGCGTAAGACCGACCTCCGAAACACTTTTCTGCGACCATTTTAAAAATATTGTTCACTCATACCGTGACCTGCCCAAGCTTTATAACCAATGGTGCAGTGTTGTGCGCTGGGAGAAAACCACAAGACCTTTCCTGCGTTCAAGAGAGTTTTTATGGCAGGAGGGCCACACCATTCACGAAACGCCCGAGCAGGCAAAGGCGGAGACCGAGCAGATGCTCAACATCTATGCCGATTTTGCCGAAAAATATCTTGCGATACCCGTTATAAAAGGTCAAAAGACCGAGAAAGAACGCTTTGCAGGTGCCGAGGCTACCTACACGATAGAGGCGCTTATGCATGACGGCAAGGCGCTCCAGAGCGGCACCTCCCACTATTTCGGTGACGGTTTCTCAAAGGCTTTTGAGGTTACGTTTACCGACAGGGATAATAAGCTCGTTCATCCTTTCCAAACCTCATGGGGACTTTCAACCCGTCTTATCGGTGCTATTATCATGACACACGGCGATGATAACGGTCTTGTCCTTCCCCCTGCGATAGCGCCGATTCAGGCGGTTATCGTTCCCATAGCCTCGCATAAGGGCGGCGTTATGGAAAAGGCAAATGAGATAAACGGAAAGCTCAAAAAAATCTGCCGTGTTAAGCTTGATGACCGCGACCAGTCCCCCGGCTGGAAGTTCGCCGAATACGAGATGAAGGGCGTGCCCCTGCGTATAGAAATAGGTCCCCGTGATATTGAAAACGGTGTTTGTGTTATCGCAAGACGCGATACATACGAAAAAATCACCGTAAGCCTTGATGAGCTTGAAACAAAAATCCCCCAACTGCTTGACAGTGTTCGTGACGGTCTTTACGAAAAGGCGCTTGCCCGCCGTGAAAAGATGACCTACGATGCAAAAAGCTTTGAGGAATTAAAGGAAATCGCCGATAACAAGCCCGGATTTATCCGCGCTATGTGGTGCGGCGACCTTGAGTGTGAGGAAAAGCTTAAGAACGAGGCAGGTGTGAGCTCAAGGTGTATTCCCTTTGAGCAGGAGCATATCGCCGATACCTGTGTTTGCTGCGGTAAAAAAGCAACAAAAATGCTCTATTGGGGTAAGGCATACTGATTAAGACATCAGACCGTAGGGGATGATGCCACATCGTCCCGTTTTTTATTCATTCGGCTTCGCCGACACATCGGGCGGATGCAGGCATCCGCGCCCCACAGGCTGATATCCGATAACAAACAAAACAGACTGATAATTTGATTATCAGTCTGTTTTTCTGTTTTTTGCAAAAATTATCAGTCAAGGTCTTTACCGCAGCAGCGCTTATATTTTTTACCGCTTCCGCACGGGCAAAGGGCATTTTTGCTTACAACACCCTTGCCGCGCACCGTATTGGGAGTATCGGTTGAGGTTTCGGTGGCAACCTTTTCCCTCTTTACCTCCTCATCGCGCTTTACTCTTACGGTAAGCACAAGCTTGGCGGTCTCCTCGCGTATCGCATCGGTCATAGCCGAGAACATATCATAGCTTTCGTTGCGGTATTCAACAACGGGGTCGTGCTGACCGTAGGCGCGAAGTCCTATTCCCTGACGGAGTTGGTCCATATTGTCAATATGGTCCATCCAGTTTGTATCCACCGAGCGAAGCAGCATAACACGCTCGATTTCGCGCATAAGCTCACTGCCAAACTCCGCCTCGCGTGCTTCGTAAACGGTGTGTGCCTTTTGCTTAAGCGACTCGGCAACCTCATCGGCATCGGTGTCTGCAAGCTGTTCTACTGTGAAATTAAGGTCACCTTTATCGGTTATCCAACCGAGGAAATGCTCACGCAGACCGTTCACGTCCCAATTATCGTGGACCGCGTCATCACTTAAATAAACGCGGGTGTAGGAGTCTACCGTTTCATCTATCATCTTAATGATGCTTTCCTTGATGTTTTCGCCGTCAAGCACCTTATTGCGCTGACCGTAGATAATCTCGCGCTGCTTGTTCATAACATCGTCATACTCAAGCACGCTCTTACGCGCGGCAAAGTTCATACCCTCCTTCTTGCGCTGTGCACTCTCAATGGTCTTTGAGAGCATACCGCTTTCAAGGGGCATATTTTCGTCCACACGGAGAGTATCCATCATAGTGGAGATACGCTCGCCGCCGTAAAGACGCATAAGGTCATCCTCAAGCGAGATATAAAACTTTGTAACACCGGGGTCGCCCTGACGGCCTGCACGGCCTCTGAGCTGGTTATCGATACGGCGGGAATCGTGCCGTTCGGTACCCACTATGCAAAGTCCGCCCGCTTCCTTAACCTTTTGTGCCTCGGGAGCTATTTCGGACTTATATTCATCGTAATACTTTTTAAATGCCGCGCGCGCGTTTATGATATCGGGGTCCAGAGTATCGCCGAAGCCGGTTGCCTCTGCGATTATTTCCTCGCTGAGTCCATCGTGGCGGAGTGCCGCCTTTGCAAGATATTCGGCATTACCGCCGAGCATTATATCGGTACCGCGGCCCGCCATATTGGTGGCTATGGTAACGGCGCCGAACTTACCTGCCTGCGCGATTATCTCGGCTTCTTTTTCGTGGTGCTTTGCGTTGAGCACGTTATGGGCTATGCCGCGTTTTTTAAGCATTGCCGATAAAAGCTCGGATTTTTCTATGGTAACGGTACCCACAAGCACCGGCTGTCCCTTTTCGTGGCACTCGATTATGCGCTCTATTACCGCCTCAAACTTGCCGCGCTCGGTCTTGTATACCGCATCGTTATCGTCAAAACGGGCAAGCGGCTTGTTGGTGGGTATCTCAACAACATCGAGCTTGTATATCTCCTGAAACTCGGCCTCCTCGGTAAGCGCCGTACCGGTCATACCGGAAAGCTTGGAATAAAGACGGAAAAAGTTTTGGAATGTTATTGTGGCAAGGGTTTTTGACTCGTGCTCAACCTTAACACCCTCTTTTGCCTCTATTGCCTGATGGAGTCCCTCGTTGTACCTTCTGCCGAACATAAGGCGGCCGGTGAACTCATCTACTATGATAACCTCGCCGTCTTTAACAACATAGTCAACATCCCGCTTCATAATACCGTGGGCACGTATTGCCTGATTTATGTGGTGGGCTATCTCAATATTCTCGCGGTCGTTAAGGTTTTCTATTTTAAAGAACTGCTCTGCCTTTAAAACACCCTGCGGAGTAAGTGTGGCGGTTCTCGCCTTTTCGTCAACAACAAAGTCGCCGTCATAATCCGCCTGCTCATCGGTGGCTTTATCGTCCATCTCCTTAACCTTTACCATCTTAAGAGAACGCGCAAAGGCATTGGCGGTGGTGTATAAATCGGTGGACTTATCGCCCTGACCCGAAATTATAAGCGGTGTTCTCGCCTCGTCTATGAGTATTGAGTCCACCTCATCGACTATCGCAAAATTGTGGCCTCTTTGCACCTTTTCTTCCTTATAGGTGACCATATTATCACGCAGATAGTCAAATCCGAGCTCATTGTTGGTGCAGTAGGTTATATCGGCGTTATAAGCGGCGCGCTTATCGTCCTTTCGCATACCGTGAACGATAAGGCCCACCGAAAGCCCCAAAAATCTGTAAAGCTTGCCCATCCACTCGCTGTCACGCTTGGCAAGGTAATCGTTTACGGTAACAATATGCACGCCCTTGCCCGAAAGTGCATTCAAATAGGCAGGCAGAGTTGCAACAAGTGTTTTGCCCTCGCCGGTTTTCATTTCGCTTATTCTGCCCTGATGAAGCACTATACCGCCCAAAATCTGAACGGGGAAATGGCGCATACCGAGTACCCTGTCCGCCGCCTCGCGGCAGGTGGCAAAAGCCTCGGGGAGAATATCATCAAGCGTTTCACCCGAAGAAATACGGTTTTTAAACTCCTCGGTTTTGGCTTTAAGCTGTTCATCCGAAAGCCTGCGGTACTCCTCCTCGTAGGACAAAACCTTTTGCTTTAAAGGCTCTATCCTTTTGAGTTCTCTTTCACTGTAATTGCCGAAAACGGCACGAAGCAATCCCATAATTTACCCTCACAAAAATGTTGTTGTATATATTATACTTTAAAATTATGAACAAATAAAGTGTTAATTTTTAAGCTTAAATGTTTTTTTATCCATTATAAGCCCCGAGGTGTGATAAAGCTTTCCGTTTTTATCTATAAACACCGCCTCGGTATTCTCTGTGCTCTCTATAAGTCTTTTTGCGCCGTCAAGACCTTTCAGTATGCAAACGGTGGCAAGCGCATCGGCTGATGTTGCATCGGACGAAATAACCGTTGCCGAATAAAGGTCTGTCTGCACGGCGTAACCCGTTTTGGGGTCGAGAATATGGTGATAAATCCTGCCGTTTTTCTCAATATACCGCTGATACACACCCGAGGTGACTATGCTTTTGTTGCCCGTCTTTATATATCCTGCGTAGGAATCGGGAGAAAACGGCTTTTGTATCGCCACGGTTTTTTCTTTGCCCATCAGTGTTATGCTTCCGCCGAGGTCGATTATAGCCTCTTTAACACCGTTTTTTTCAAAATAGGCTTTAATTTTATCGGCGATATAGCCCTTTGCTATTCCGCCCAAATCCACACTTTTGCCGTTAAGGTTTACCTTGTCGCCTTCTACCGTTATATCCTTGTAATTAACCTTATCAAGCTGTGCGGATATATCGGCATCGCTCGGCAGGGTGTCCCCCGTGAAGTCCCACAGCGAGGATACGGGACATACGGTAACATCAAAAAGCCCGTCCGAAATATCGCCGAAATATACCGCCTTTTTTATTACCGAAAGCAGCTCAGGCGATACAGCTTGTTCTTCTGATGTACCGTTAATCTTATAAAGCTCGCTGTCCTTTTGGGTGCGACTGAAAATATCCTCTTGGGCGCGGCACAAATCAAACGCGCCCTCAAGGGTTTTTTCATCGGTATTTGCCTTTATGCTTACAACCGTGTTGAGCATAAAAACCGTATCGCTTACCTCTTTTTGCGCACAGGCACAGCAAAGAGAAAAAGCGAATATCAAAATTAAAGATAAAAATTTTTTCATAAAGGTATTATACATTGTCTTTCATTTTTTGTAAAGATATGTTAAAATGTTTTTCGGTGATATAAAATGTTTAAAAAAGCGGATATTGCCGTTTTTGCCGCCGTGGCGGTTGTCGCCTTTGCGGGATTTTTAATTCTGCCGCACGCGAAAGAGGGCAAAACGGTAGTGATAAAAAAGAATAACGAAACGGTTTTTACGGGCAGTCTTTACAAGGACACCGAGGTTGACCTTGAAACAAACCTTGTGGTGATAAAAAACGGCACCGTTAATGTTGTTTGGGCTTCCTGCAAAAATCAGATATGCGTTAAGCATAAAAGCATATCAAAATCGGGGGAGAGTATTATATGTCTGCCAAACGCGGTAATAGCGCAAATAAAGTAAAAGAGCTTTGCCTTTACGCGCTTTTTTCGGCGCTTTGCCTCGGCTTATCCTTTCTTGAAAGCCTGCTTCCGCTTGATTTTATCGCGCCGGGTGTGAAATTGGGGCTTGCCAACACGGTATGCGTTATACTTGTGTTAAAACACCGTTTAAAGGGCGCATTTGCGGTAAACGCGGTGCGCATAATACTTGCGGCAGTGCTTTTCGGCTCGCCGGTATCATTTGTTTTTTCTTTTGCGGCGGGAGTAGTGTCGCTTTCTTTCACCTGCCTTATGATGAAGGTTAAGGCTTTAAGTACCGCGGCGGTAAGCTGTGCCGCCGGAGTGGTGCATAACGCGGTGCAAACGGCGGTGGGACTTTTCTTTGTGGGGCGCGGAGTTTTGTTTTATCTGCCGCTTCTCGTGATAACCGGAGGGGTAAGCGGACTGCTTGTAGGCATAATTTCCACACTTATTTCAAAAAAAATAAAGACAAACCCGATTTTTTAGTGTATAATATGTCTTTGAGGATGTTTTAAAGGAGAAAAGCGTTTTATGTGCGGATTTGTGGGCTTTACCAATAAAATAGGCGATGACGGCACGGTGCTCGAAAAAATGATGAACCGTATCGTTCACCGCGGTCCCGATTCGGCGGGAAGATATACCGATGAAAATATAGCACTCGGCTTCAGACGGTTGAGTATTATCGACCTTGCCGAGGGTGACCAGCCTATGTTCAATGAGGACAAATCGCTTGTTCTTGTGTTCAACGGTGAAATATATAACTATAAGGATTTAAGGCAGGAGCTTATTGCTTCGGGCCACGTTTTTGTTAATAATTCGGACAGCGAGGTACTGCTTCACGGCTACGAGCAGTGGGGCGAGGAGCTTATATCAAGGCTTCGCGGTATGTTCGCGTTTATTATCTATGACCGTAAAAGCGGCTCGGTTTTCGGTGCGCGCGATATGTTCGGCATAAAGCCTTTGTACTATACCTTTATGAACGGCAGTTTCCTTTTCGGCTCGGAAATAAAGTCGTTCCTCGACCACCCCGATTTTGTTAAGGAGCTTAACGAGGAAGCGCTCGGCCACTATCTTTCTTTCCAGTATTCTCCCACCGAGGAAACATTCTTTAAAAATGTGTTCAAGCTTCCGCCCGCGCATTACTTTACCTATAAGGACGGCGAGCTTAAAAAGACCCGCTATTTCCGTCCCGAGTTCAGTCCCGAAAGCGGTGTGCTCGATTATTTCGCGGATAAAACCGATGCCGCGGTAAGAGAATCGGTAAAGGCGCACAAAATTGCCGATGTTGAGGTTGGCTCATTCCTTTCAAGCGGCATTGATTCAAGCTATATAGCCGAGGCGGCACAGGTGGATAAAACCTTTACCGTGGGCTTTGAAAGTCCTGACGGCGACCGTTACAACGAAATCCACTATGCCAAAAAATTTGCCGATACAATAGGCGTTGAAAACATTTCAAAGGTTATAACACCCGAGGAATACTGGGGCAGCTTTTCGGATATTCAGTATCATATGGACGAGCCGCTTGCCGACCCCGCCGCAATAGCGCTTTATTTTGTGAGCAAGCTTGCAAGCGAAAGCGTTAAGGTGGTTATGTCGGGCGAGGGGGCGGACGAGCTTTTCGGCGGTTACCGTATCTATCAGGAGCCGCTCACCGTTACGGCATACGATAAGCTCCCCTTTGCCGTGCGCCGCGCGATATCAAAAATATGCGAGCATCTGCCGCAAAAACGCGGTATAAACTACCTTGTACGCCGCGGCAAGACCATAGAGGAAAGATTTATCGGCAACGCAAACATCTTTTCAAAGAAAGAGCGCGACCGCATACTTAAAAGCGATGCCGCAAAAAGCGCCTCCGAGCCTAAGGTGCTGTGTGACAGATTTTACGGCGAGGTAAAGGATAAGGACACCGTTACCAAAATGCAGTATCTTGACATAAATATGTGGCTTATGGGCGATATACTGCTTAAAGCAGATAAAACGAGTATGGCAAACTCACTTGAGCTGCGCGTTCCGTTCCTTGATAAAAAGGTGCTTGAGCTTGCCCGTACCATTCCGCTTGACTGCCGCGTAAACACCGTTACCACAAAGCTTGCTTTGCGCAAGGCGGCGGAGAAGACACTTCCGAAGCTCACCGCCAACAAGGATAAGCTCGGCTTCCCCGTACCGATAAGGGTATGGCTTAAGGAGGACTGCTACTATAACACGGTAAAAACCGCCTTTACGGGCGAGACCGCCGAAATGTATTTTGATACAAACGAGCTTGTAAAACTGCTCGATACCCACCGCTCGGGCAAGGCGGATTTAAGCCGCAAGATTTGGACGGTTTACACCTTTATAGTTTGGTATGAACGGTTTTTTGTGACAGAAAAGTAAATAAAATGCAAAAGGCGGCTGTGAAAACCTGCGTTTCACAGCCGTTTTTTATTTTTTTTGCTTTTTATTATTTCACAAACATCTTTGTATGCCACAACTATCATAAGCAGGATGCCTGCGTATCCGCTGTAAGGATAAATAACATTCACAAGCACACGGAAATCGGTCATACCGAGGATCAGTCCCACCGCCGTAAGAGCGGTTGCAACCAATAAGGATTTTTCGGTGCGGTCCTCGGCGAACTGACGGGTTATTCCCCAAAGCATAGGTGCCGCGGTGGTATAGGTGCCGCAACAAATTATAACCGAAAAAACAATGCCTGCAATGGAACTTATTTTGTCCGCAAGAACAAGTGTGGGCACATTTTTTGCGAATATATTGCCTATATCCGAAATAAGACCTAAGTTCATTGTAAAAATCGCGAGTGTGAGCAGTATGCCGCCGAGTATACCCCCTGTGACAGCCTCCTTTTTGTTTCTTGATACCGCACCGAGGCAACAGGCAAGAAACAGCACCGAAACCGAGTTGTATGCGGGATACAAAAGCGCCGATATAAACCAACCGCCCTTTGCTCTTGTGATGCTCAGTGTTGATATAATCTCATCTGCTTTTGCAATCCCCTGCGGATTTTTCAATATGCTTACAATACCTGTTATCAGGGTAAAGGCTATTATAACTATGCCTATCGGTGCCAATATATCTCCTGCCTTTTGAAGCCCCGATACAACGGTAGCAAGGCTTAAAACGGCGATAAGTATTCTGCCTGCCATCATCGGCAGACCGAAATACTCGTTAAGTGTAGCGCCCGCGCCGGCTATCATAACGGCGAAAACCGAGTAAAGAAACAGCAGAATAAAAAATCCCGCGACCTTGCCGAGCCGTTTGCCGAAATAATATGTAAGCACCTTTTCGGGTGTATCAAGCTGATGCTCACAGCCGTGTTTCATAAGCGTGGCGCCTATCCAAGCAAAAAGCACCCCCGAAATAAGAGTGCCTGTCACACTTTTTGTTCCGTGCCCCGAAAAAAACTGGATTATCTCCTGTCCGGTGGCAAAGCCCGAGCCGATAACGCAGGCAACGTATGCGCCCGCAAGCGCAGTTATACGGCCAAAATGCACACTTAAACCCTTCATTGGCTTATTTTCCCCCTTAATCACCGCAATTTTTTTACGGGTTTTTATATTATATGCGACAGTAAGCAAATAAACCGTTTTCTTGTGTAAATAACAGTTGTAAGATATAGACTTAAGTTGTATAATATAGGATATAATAAACTTTTTTTGGGCTTAAGTTTATTATGTGCAAATCCTTATATATACAGAAACAGAGGTAGAACAAATGAAACACTTATCACTTAACGGATTATGGCAGCTTTCGGGCAACGGCTATGAATGTACCGGCACCATACCCGGCTCGGTTTATTCAATCTTGCTTGAAAACAAGCTTATGGACGACCCTTACTACAGAGAAAACGAGCTCAAGGCATTGGAAATCGCGGACCACGACTACACATTTACCAAGTGCTTTTCTTTTGATAAAGCCGATAAGTGTGCGATTTTGTGCTGTGACGGACTCGATACCCTGTGCGATATATATTTAAACGGTACTCTTGTGGCAAAAACACAGAATATGCACAGAAGATACCAATTTGATATTTCAGAGCATTTACATTCCGAAAACGAGCTGAAGCTTGTTTTCCACTCCGCAAACCGATATTTTAAAAAGAAGTATGCCGAACAAAAGTGGGACGGCAACCGTGAAACACTTTTGGGATACAGTTATCTGCGAAAGTCTTTTTGTATGTCCGGCTGGGATTGGGGCCCGCATCTGCCCGATGCCGGTATATGGAAGGACATATATCTGCTGATAGGCGATACCGACAGAATTGAGGATATAAGAATAACCCAGCGCCACGAAAACGGCAGGGTGTGGATAACCCCCGCTGTTTCGACCGCAAGAGGTACCGCAAAGGTAAAAATAACACTTACCGCACCGGACGGCGAAAAAACCGATATATCCCCCGACTGTGAAAACGAGATAATAAATCCAAAGCTCTGGTGGCCTAACGGACTTGGAGAACAGTATCTTTACACGCTTACCGTTTCGCTTTACGAAAACGGCGAGGAGGTTGACTCCGAAAGTAAAAGCATCGGTCTTCGCACCCTGCGCCTTGCAAGAGAAAAAGACGAATACGGCGAAAGCTTTTGCCACGAGGTGAACGGAGTAAAGTTTTTCGCGATGGGTGCCGATTACATACCGGAGGACTGTATTCTTTCGAGAATAACACCCGAAAGAACCGAAAAACTGCTCACCCACTGCCGCAATTCCAACTTTAACGCGATACGCGTATGGGGCGGCGGAAGCTATCCCAAGGACGATTTTTATGATGCCTGCGATAAACTCGGCATCGTGATATTCCACGATTTGATGATTGCCGGCACTCTGTTCCCCATCTACGATGAGCTTACCAAAGAGTTTACGGATGAAGTTGAGGATAATTTAAAACGGATAAGACATCACGCCTGCATTGCCCTGATTTCGGGCAACAACGAATGTGAATGGCATCAGCGCAATTTCCCCGATGATTATAAAAACGGATATCTCGGCTTATATGAAAAGCGCATACCCGAAATCATAAACGAGCTGTGCCCCGATATACCCTATATCCCCTCCTCCCCCACAAGCTTTGAGCATTTTGTTGACCCCAATAATGAGAACAAGGGCGACAGCCACTTCTGGGAGGTATGGCTCGGCAACAAACCGTTTTTTGAATACAGAAACCATTATTTCAGATACTTGAGTGAATTCGGCTTTGAATCACTGCCCGATAAAAAAACCGTTGACAGTTTTACATTGCCCTCTGACCGAAACCTGTTCAGCCGCGTTATGGAAATGCACCAGCGCAGTAATGACGGAAACCAGAGAATAATTGCTTATATTTCAAAAACCTTCTTATACCCGACCGACTTTGAAACACTTATATATGCCTCACAGTTGCTTCAGGCGCGCGCCATGCAGTATGCGGTTGAGCATTTGCGCCGGAACAGAGGGCGCTGTATGGGCGCACTTTACTGGCAGTTAAACGATGTATGGCCCACGGCTTCATGGGCGAGCATAGATTATTTCGGCAGATTTAAAGCACTGCAATATGTTTCAAAGCGTTTCTTTGAGCCGGTTATGATTTCCTGCCGCGAAATAGGTGAAATCACAACAAGACCGTTTGTAACATTTGAACACGAGGTATTCGATTACGAAACAAAGGCACTCCTTTCGATTACAAACGATACCTTAAATCAGTCGAGCGGAACTGTAAAATGGAGACTTTGCAGTAATGACGGAACAATACTTCAAAGCGGCGAAAAAGAAATAAGTGTTCCGCCCCTTTCGGTTGTACTGCTCGACGAACTTGATTTCAATAAAACCGATGTGTTGAAAAATTATTTCTGGTACGAGTATACAGGCAGTAATTTCGGCGGAAGTGTTATTTTCACGGCGCCCAAGCACTTTGAGTTTTTAAATCCCGAGCTTTCTGCCGAGATTAAAGGAAACAAGATTTACGTAACCTCGAAATGCTACGCGCAGCAGGTTGAAATCTACTCACCCGATGAAGATTTCATATTAAGCGACAACTTCTTTGATATGGAAAAAGGCACCCGAGAGATTACCGTTCTTGAAGGCAATCCGAAAAACATACGTTTAAGAAGCGTATACGATATCCGTTAAAACAGTTTACGGCATTTTAAAATCACGGAGGAAGATTTTATGAATAAAAAAGCAGTTAAACCCGAATATCCCCGCCCCCAGCTCGTGAGAGATTCTTATATCAACCTGAACGGTACTTGGGAGTTTGAAATCGACAATTCTTTATCCGAAAAGGAAAAGGGCATATATAACAGGCATCTGAAAGACAGCATTCTTGTGCCGTTTTGCCCCGAAAGCAAATTATCGGGAATAGAAGAAAAGGACTATATAAACAAGGTATGGTACCGTAAGGATTTTACGGCAAGCTGCAACGGGAAAAGATTGATTGTACATTTCGGTGCGATAGACTGGGAAGCGGAGCTTTTCGTAAACGGAAAATATGTTGCCTCTCACAGAGGCGGTTATGTGCCGTTTGACTGCGATATCACCGATTATGTAAAAGACGGTGAAAACTATCTTACCTTAAGCGCTTATGACGATGCTAAAAACAAAACCTACGGCTCGGGCAAGCAGGTATGGGACCTTAAACCGAGAAGCTGTTTGTATACAAGAACAACAGGTATCTGGCAGACTGTGTGGATGGAATATGTAAACACCACTCATATTGAGAGCATCAAAACATATCCCGATATTTCCGATACCTCTGTTACGTTAGAGCTCGCACTGTCTGAGTGTGACGGCGTAACGGTTAATGCTTCGGTTTCCTTTGAGGGCAAGCCGTGCGGTGAAAAGACCGTTTCGGTTTATTCAAAATCGGTTAAAATAAACATTCCCTTAAGTGAGAAGCACTTGTGGGAGGTAGGCCACGGAAATCTTTACGATATCAAGCTTACTCTGACCGAAAACGGGCAGGTAACCGATGAGGTTGCGTCCTATTTCGGATTGAGAGAAATTGCCGTAAGCCGTGAAAAGTTCCTTTTAAACGGTAAATCGGTATTCCAAAGGCTTGTTCTTGATCAGGGCTATTATCCCGACGGTGTATACACCGCTCCCGATGACGATGCGATAAAGAACGATATTCTGTATGCGTTACAGTTGGGCTTTAACGGTGCGCGGATGCACCAAAAGATTTTTGAGCCCCGATATTTATACTGGGCGGATAAGCTCGGCTTTTTGGTTTGGGGCGAATATCCCGACTGGGGCATAAACAGACTCGATTATTCAAATATTCATAATTTTATCAACGAATGGATAGCCGAGATAAACCGCGATTTTAACCATCCCTCGCTTATCGGTTGGTGTCCGCTTAACGAAATACACCTCGAAGAAAGAAATTGTGCCCTTATCGCGGATGTATACAAAATCACAAAAGCAATCGACACAACCCGTCCCGTAATCGACGTGAGCGGATATTTTCATACCGATAAAACCGACATTATCGATATGCATTATTATGAACAGGACCCCAAGATTTTCGGTGATTTATTCAAAGAACCGAGTCTTACCGCAGAGCCCAAGAGTATGACCGCGATAGAATATGATTGGCAGAAGCTTTACAAAAAAGGCTTGCCGCTGTTTATCAGCGAATACGGCGGTATAGGCTTCGGCAACAGCGAAGACAGCTGGGGTTACGGCAATTATCCCAAAACCGAGGAGGAGTTTATCGAAAGATACAGAGGTCTTACCGAGGCTTTGCTGTTTAACGAAAATATTATGGGCTTTTGCTATACACAGCTTTATGATGTGGAGCAGGAAACAAACGGCTTAATGACCTATGAAAGAAAGTTTAAGTTTGCACCTGAAATCATTAAGGAAATCAACGCTCAGGTTGCCGCTGTTGAGAAGTAAAAATAATTATAGAGTCTTTATGAAAAAACAGTTTATTTGTGCATCAAAAGAATATTGTTCCTATATCAGAGAGCTTGAATATGCTTAACTCAATAAATAAAAGAGGCGGAAATGCTCAGCTGAAAATACTTTACGGTGTAGGCCATGATGCTTGGGAAATCGCATACGCCGGTGACGAACTCGTTAATTGGTTATTATCACAAAAAAAATAGGCCTTACCGAGGCTTTGCCGTTTAACGAAAATATTATGGGTTTTGCTATACACAGCTTTATGATGCAGAGCAGGAACCAAACGGCTTAATGCCATATCAAAAAGAGTTTAATTTACCCTAAATTATAAAAACAAATGCCCGAATATAAGGAGTAAACACAAATGAGTATAAGGATTTATAATGTAAACGAAACCGATGAAAACTATATTTCTTATAAAGTTTTCATCAACAAAAAGGAAGTAAAGCTCGACTGTGCAAGAGCTTCCGCAGTTCCCTTTAACAGAAGATGGCCGGGACATCAAAGGCAACTTGACCAAACCGAAATGATAAACTTTTTATCGTTTGCAACCGACGAGGAGGTTTTAATCGAAATCGTTCCTTTGAAGCCTTTTGAAAACGCGGTAATCAGACCAAAATCATTAGGTATCACACCTGATATTTCTAATGGCAAGATTTCGTTCAAATTAAAAAAATCCGCCTATTTTACTGTTGAGCCTTACGGAAGACACAACGCATTACACATCTTTGCCGACCCGATTTTGGATTATGATGTGGATATAAGTTCAAAAGATGTTATATACTATCCTGCCGGAGTTCACGAGGCAGGAATGATAGAGCTTAAGAGCAACCAAACATTGTTTATTGATGAGGGCGCATTGGTATACGGTGCCGTAAAGGCTGAGGATGCCGAAAATATAAAGATTATCGGCACAGGTATACTTGATGCAAGCCACAATAAAGAAACCATCCTTTTCGATGTAAACGACCATAACAACGCTAAGGATGTAGGTAACAGCATCCGAATAAACACCATCTCGCTTGACTATTGTGAAAATATTGAAATAGACGGTATTACAATAAGAGACTCGCTCCTGTATAACGTCAGACCGAATGCCTGCCGTAATCTCCGTATTAAAAACTTTAAGACTATCGGCAATTGGAGATATAATTCCGACGGAATAGATACCATAAATTGCTCTGATGTTTTAATCGAAAACTGCTTTTTAAGAACATTTGATGACACAATTTGTGTTAAAGGCTTTGATTCACGTTCCGTAAAAGACAAAACAATAGAAGAAGCTACCTACCGCAACGGAAAAGAATATAAAGTTTCCGAAAACATAACCGTTCGCAGCTGTGTGCTATGGAACGACTGGGGAAAATCACTTGAAATCGGAGCAGAAACAAGAACAGAAGAAATTTTCGATATCTTGTTTGAAAATTGCGATATTATTCATATTACCGGTCAAGCACTTGATTGTTGCAATGTTGACTATGCGGATGTGCATAATGTTACTTATAGGAATATCAATGTTGAAGTAGATGATGTTGTACCGCAAGTATTGTACCAATCAAGCGATGACGAAAAGTATAACAGTACCGATGAAAGCTATAATCCGGCTATTATTTATACGGAAGTTGTTTTTCACGCTGAATATTCTGCGGATAAAAATCGCCGAGGAAATAACAGAGATATAGTTTTTAATAACATACATATATATTCAAATAAAAAGCCGAAATTTGCCGTTTTCGGATGTGACGAAGACCACAAAACAACTAATATTTTAATAAAAGATATATACTTAAACGGTAAAAAGATTACAGATTCATCGGAATATTCTCTTTTCCTTGCTAATGCCGAAAATGTTGTAATAGAGTAATAATATATGATAAGGTGTCTTTATGAAAAAACAGTTTATTTGTGCATCAAAAGAATATTGTTCCTATAATAATTTTGTGAATGCGCCGTATTTAAGAAAATCTTTCCTGATAGATAAAGTCCCCGAAAAAGCCGAGATTTCGATTTGCGGTTTGGGATTTTATGTGCTTTACATCAACGGAACAGACATAACAAAAGGGGCTTTGGCGCCCTATATCAGCAACCCCGACCACCTTTGTTACTATGATACATACGATATTTCAAAATATCTTAAAAGCGGCAAAAACGTTTTCGGTATAATACTCGGCAACGGATTTAACAATCCTTTCGGCGGAGCGGTTTGGGATTTTGAAAAGGCCGGTTGGATAAGTGCGCCCCGTGTTGCTTTTGAATTTAAGGTTGACGGCGAGGTTGTATTTACCGCGGACGAAACGGTTAAAGTTCATAATTCGCCCATTATATTCGATGAGCTTCGAATGGGCGAACACTACGATGCAAGCCTTGAAATTAAAAATTGGAATATGCCCGTCTTTGATGACGCGGATTGGGGAAATGCCGTTTTTTCTGCCGTTCCCAAAGGTGAGCTTACCGAATGCATGGCAGAGCCTATATGCGTAACCAAGGAAATAAAACCTATCTCTGTTGTTAAGCAAGGCGATGATTACTTATATGATTTCGGAGAGAATAACGCCGGAGTCTGCGCCCTTAAAATCAATGCCGAAAAGGGACAGAAAATAGAGCTTTTGCACGGTGAGATACTGACAGAGGGCAGATTTGACAACTGCACCGTAATGTTTAACCGTGACGATATCCCTTTATATCAAGAGCTGTGCCAAAAGGATATTTATATCGCAAGCGGTTTAGGTGTTGAGGAATATACCCCACGGTTTACATACCACGGATTTCGGTATGTGTTGGTAAAGGGCATAACCGAAGAACAGGCTACAAAGGATTTGCTGACATACAAGGTAATGAGTTCAAATTTGGACGGGCTCGGTACCTTTGAGTGCAGTGATGAAACCGTAAACACCTTGTTACAAATGGTAAGACGCTCCGACCTTTCCAATTTTTACTACTTCCCCACCGACTGTCCGCACAGAGAGAAAAACGGTTGGACGGGTGACGTTTCTTTCTCGGCAGACCATATGGTTTTGCTGTATGATGTGGAAAAAAGCTTTGAGGAATGGCTTAAAAACATTCGTGCCGCACAGGTGGCAAGCGGTCAGATACCCGTCATTATTCCGACCAACGATTGGGGCTACGGCTGGGGCTCGGGTCCTGCTTGGGATACGGTGCTGTTTAACCTGCCATACGAATTATGGAAAAAAAGAGGGAACACAAAAGTAATTAAAGATAATGCAAAAGCGTTTATGAATTACTTTGATTATATTCTCTCAAAAAGGGACGAAAACGGCTTGGTGTCGATAGGACTCGGTGACTGGTGCCCTGCCGGAAAGCCCGAGCATAAATATAACACCCCCGTTGAGGTAAGCAACGCCATAATGATGATGGATATGGCAAGGAAAGCAACCGAAATGCTTTCAGCCGTGGGTGATTTAAATTATTTAAAAACAAAAGAGATATTCAACGATTTCAGAAGCACTGTAAGAAATGTACTTTTGGATAAGAATACATTGGAAATCAAAGGAAATGCGCAAACCGGTCAGGCGTTGGCACTGTATTACGGAGTTTTTGAAAAAGACGAAGAAGAAAAGGCTTTTGAAAATCTGCTTAAATACATCAAGCAGAACAACAATAATTTTGATTGCGGATTTTTGGGGCTCCACGTTATATTCCATGTGCTTTCAAAATTCGGTCAAACGGAACTTGCCTACAATATGATTACAAAGGACGAATTCCCGTCCTACAAATATCTGATAGACCAAGGAGAAACAACCCTTGTTGAAATGTTCAGAAACGACGGGCTCAGAAGATTTTCGCATAATCACCATTTCTTCGGAGATATTGCAAGGTGGTTTACGGTATGCGTTGCAGGTTTAAATGTTGTAAATTGCAATACCGTGGAAATAAAACCGAATTTTGTTGAAAAGCTTACCTACGCTTCCGCTTCTTACACGCTCAAAGCCGGCAAGGTCGGTGTTTTATGGAAAAAAGCGGACGGTAAAATTATTTTGGATGTAAGCTGTAATAAAGAAATAAATTGCAGCATCTGTTTACCGAATGGCTATGCTGAGGGGAAAAATGTGATAATCAACCGCACTTTTTAAGCCTTGACAGTCCAAACAAAACGATATAAAATCCCCCGTATCAAACCCATAATTTGAGTTGCGATACAGGGGATTTTAATTTTTAAACAAGTATATCATACATTCATTTTCCCGTGTTTGCAATAGCGGTTATTAAATTGATGCTGAATTATTTTCAATAAGTTTAATGCAATACAGATAAACGCCGGCTGACCAACCCATCATTTCGGGTGTTTCGTACTCGCTTGTCACCGAAACCTCGCCCGTTACGGCATTGTACTTTTCCCAAAGCTTTCCCGTTTCAATGAAGGTTTTATCAATAAGCTTTACATATTTCTTTGCTATCCTCAAAGCATCGTCTTTGTAGCCGTAGTTTAACAGTGCGCTTATCACTATCTGCTGTTGGCAGGGCCACGCATTGGGATAATCCCACTGAAGACTAAAGATACCATCCTTATTCTCGGTGGAGGCAACACCGTATTCAAACTCGATTTTTTGAAGCTCTTTCACTGTCTTTGCCGCCTGCTCCCTATCAGGCAAAAAAACAAACATAGGATAAAATACGGCTGAGGAGATAAGGCTGCTGCGCTTTTTGTTTACAAAATCATAATCAAAATAAGCGGCGGATTTTTTATCCCACAAAAGTTTGTTTATAAGCTTTTTTCGGTTTTTCGCACGGATACTCCATATTTCTCCGTCACCGTTTTCAAGCTCTCCGCTTATAAACTCCATATCCTTTTCCATACCGTATAAAAGCGAGTTTAAGTCAAGACCGTTGTATTCATCGGCGTGAAGTCCGCAACGGCTGTTGCAATCCCACCCGCTTTCGGCAAGCGAGATAACATTTTTGCCGTATGAAATAAGCAGCTTTTCATCATCGGGTATCGGAATGCACATTCTTTCCCTGCAGAAATATTTGCCGTAATATATTTTCTCATCGATACTTAAATCACCGTAATAGCGGTTAAGCCCCGAGGGAGTAAGTCTTCTGCTTTGCCAGAAATCATACTCTTTTTCAAGGCTGCTGTAACATTTTTTAAGCCAATCTTTATCGGGGTCGGCACCGTATACCTCAAGTACCATACGCGATAAAAACGGCGGCTGTGACCTTGTTAAATAGCCTTTTCTGTTGCCGTTTGGCATAAAACCGTAATTATCCACAAGATAGCAAATATTGTTAACATTGTTCTTTGCATCGGCAAGTCTGCCGGACAAAATAAGCCCCGTATTTGTAAAATACGTATCCCAATAATAAAGCTCTTGAAAGATTCCGTCGGCACACGGCACAGTGTACGGAAAGGGTAAACCTATAAGGATATCATCCTTTCCGTCTACCTTTACCGCCGTATCCTTTGTGTTTACCCTGATTACATTGTCCCAGTTATCATATATGTATTTTTCTGCATTTCTCATAATATACTCTCCTTAAACCTGCGGTACACCTTTGATAATAAGGTTATCCATTGTGTTTTTTAAGCGGCAAACTCCAAAACCGCGATGTTTTCAAAAAAAGGACACAAAGTGAATAAAAAAACTAAAAGCAAAAATCTGCCGAGCTCGGCTTTTGAGGGCGGATTTTTTGTCGGGTCGGGGTTTTAAAATAACAAAAAGGCTCAACCCGAATTGGGTCAGGCCCTGCCTGTGGTGTGAATATTCATAAGGGACTTCACCGTCGGGGTAAAATTATAAAACAAAAACAGAGCCTAACCCAAATTGGGTCAGGCTCTGCCTGTGGTCCGAGTGACGGGACTTGAACCCACGGCCTCTTGACCCCCAGTCAAGCGCGCTACCAACTGCGCCACACCCGGATATATTCTGCTTAAGGATACTTAACCCGACCGAAAATGATTCTATCATATCGGTCGGGCATTGTCAAGCATTAATCGGCAAAACCGGACTCAACAAGAGCCACAAGTCCGTCAAGGGCTTCCTTCTCATCGGTTCCGTCAGCAATTATCTTAATTGCGGCACCGCCTACAATACCGAGCGAAAGTACACCGAGCAGACTCTTGGCGTTTACCTTTCTCTCATCCTTTTCAACCCAGATAGAAGATTTAAACTCATTTGCCTTCTGAATAAAAAAGGTTGCGGGGCGAGCGTGTAAGCCTACCTGATTTTTAATAACAACGTCTTTAACAACCATGAAAAAATCTCCTTATCGGTTATTTGATTTATCATTTGTTATAATTATACCACATTAAATGAAATCGTCAATATTTTGTTAATAAGTTCTAATGTTTATCCAATTATTCGGTCCACGGCTATGTCGTATTTGGTCAAAATGATATGGCTTTTAGGATAATTTAGGTCTGACAGTTATTTTTTGCTTATATCCAACAGCTTTTTATCGGTTTTATCGAGCTCGATTTTTTCAAAAAGCTCGGGGCGGCGTTCTCTTGTTATTTCAAGCTGTTTTTTACGGCGCCATTTTTTTATCTCGGCGTGGTTGCCCGAAAGCAGCACCTCGGGCACTTCTTTGCCCCTCCACTCGGCGGGGCGGGTATACTGCGGATACTCAAGCAGTCCCGAAAAATGGCTTTCGTCCTCAAAGCACAAATCGTCCGAAAGCACGCCCGGCAACATTCGGCAAACCGCATCGGCAAGCACCATGGCAGGCAGCTCGCCGCCCGTTACAACGTAATCGCCAACGGATATCTCCTCGTCCACTATCTCCTCTATAACCCGCTCGTCTATCCCCTCGTAATGACCGCAGAGGATAACAATTCTGTCAAGCTTTGAAAGCTCAACCACCCTCTTCTGATCAAGGGTTTTGCCCTTTGGAGACATATATATGAGATGTGGCTTCGGCTCGTTTTCGCCGTAAAGACTTTTATAACATTCGTATATCGGATTTGCCGCCATTATCATACCCATACCGCCGCCGAAGGGTGCATCATCCACCTTGTTGTGCTTATTCCCCGCAAAGCTGCGGATATCGGTACAGCAAATCTCCACCTTGCCCGACTTTTGTGCTCTGCCGATTATACTCTCGCCCAGCACCTTCTCGCACATATCGGGAAAAAGTGTCATAATATCAATTCTCATCATCGAATATTCCCTTCAAAGGTCTTAAAACGATTTTATCGGCTTCAATATCCACGCTCACGATAACCTGCGGTATCGCCGGCACAAGATACTCTTTGCCGTTTCTTTCGATATGCCACACATCGTTTGCGCCGGTGGAGGATACATCGCTTAAAACACCGAGCTTTTCGCCCGAATCGGCATCGAAAACCTCCGCACCGATAATTTCGCTTATAAAATACCTGTTTTCGGGGAGGACTGTATCATCGCGCTTTACGAAAACAGTTTTGTTGCGGAGCCTTTCGGCATCCTCTATACTGTTCACGCCGCAAAGTGCCGCGATGATTATATTTCCGTGCGGCTTTGCCGAAATAAGCTTTATTTCCTGCTTTGTGTCACCCACGAAAACCCTTTTAAGACCGGTGAAAAAACCGTCATCCGCCCAGGGCATTATACGCACAAAGCCTCTTACCCCGTGGGTACCCACGATTTTACCCGCTTCAAGATACTCTTTTTTCATAATCTCACCACAAAGATTTTAACACATCAAAATAAAATAGGCAAGAAAAATCCCCCGCGAGCGCATTTATACCATAAGGCAAAATGTTTCGTGAGGGGATTTAATTCCTTGCAAAATCAGTCGATTTCAACTGCAACCTTTTGCTCATTGCGAACAGCCGCGGCGCGCATAACGGTACGTATCGCCTTTGCGATTCTTCCCTGCTTGCCGATAACTCTGCCCATATCGTTTTCCGCAACGTGAAGATGGTATACGGTGATACCCTCCTCGTTAGGCTCGTCAACGGTAACGTTTACGGCATCGGGCTGTTCAACCAGTCCTGCCGCAATAGCGGTTAAAAGCTCTTTCATTGAAAAATGTCTCCTAAAATCAGATTATACCGTTTTTCTTAAGCAATGCCTTAACGGTATCGGTAGGCTGTGCGCCGTTTGCTATCCATTTCTTTGCCTTTTCGGCATCAATGGAAACGTCCGCCGGATTCACGGTGGGGTCGTAATGACCGAGCTCCTCGATGAAACGACCGTCACGCGGGTATCTCGAATCCGCAACAACAACGCGATAGTAAGGAGCCTTTTTGGCACCCATTCTGCGAAGTCTTATCTTTACTGCCATAATTACACCTCCGAAAATAATGTTTATTTAAAAGGATAAATACCTTAAAAACCGAAGCTTTGCGGGTTAAAGCCCTTCATCAGCCGCTTTTTTCCGCCCTTTGTGTTCATTTGCTTAAAGGTTTTCTTCATCTGCTCATACTGTTTAAGCAAGCGGTTTACCTGCTCAACACCAACGCCGGCACCTGCGGCAATACGCCTTTTGCGTGACGCGGCTATAATATCGGGATTTGAGCGTTCTTTTAAAGTCATCGACTTTATTATCGCCTCAACCCTTAACATCTCACGGTCATCTATATCCATATTTTTAACCTGATTACCGAGCCCCGGCACCATCGAAAGCAGGCTTTTTATATCACCCATCTTTTTTATCTGCTGAAACTGGTCAAGCAGGTCGTTCATATCAAACTTGTTTTCCTGCAGACGTCTTGCGGTTTCCTCCGCCTTTTTCTCGTCTATCTCGTTTTCTACCTTTTCAATAAGCGAAAGCACATCGCCCATACCGAGTATACGGGTAGCCATACGCTCAGGGTGAAACTCCTCGAGGTCCTCAAGCTTTTCGCCCACACCCGCAAATAAAATCGGCTTGCCGGTGACCGCCTTTACCGAAAGCGCCGCGCCGCCTCTTGTATCGCCGTCAAGCTTTGTGAGTATCACTCCCTCAATAGGCAGTGTTTCATCAAAGGTTTTCGCGATGTTAACCGCATCCTGACCCACCATAGAGTCGATAACAAGCAATACGTTGTTTACCTCTACAGCCTTGGTTATGCGCACAAGCTCCTGCATAAGCTCTTCGTCTATATGCAGTCGTCCCGCGGTATCGAGGATAACATAATCATAGCCGTAGTCACGCGACATCTTAACCGCCTCAACGGCTATTTTCTCGGGCTTTTCGGTGCCCATCTCAAAAACGGGAGTGTCCACCGCCTTGCCTACAACCTTAAGCTGTTCTATCGCGGCAGGACGGTATATATCGCAGGCAACAAGCAACGGTCTGTGACCCTTTGATTTTAAATATCGCGCAAGCTTTGCGCTGTGGGTTGTTTTACCCGAGCCCTGCAAGCCGCACATCATAATAACGGTGGGGATTTTTGAGGCAGTTTTAAGTCTTGCCGCCTCGCCGCCCATAAGTGCGGTAAGCTCCTCCTTAACTATCTTTACAACCGTTTGCGCGGGAGTAAGGCTTTCGGTAACATTGGCGCCTATGCACTTTTCGGCTACCGTGTTTGTAAAATCCTTGGCAACCTTATAGTTAACATCCGCCTCGAGCAGCGCAAGACGCACCTCGCGCATCGCATCTTTTACATCCGATTCCGAAAGCCTGCCGCGGTTACGAAGCTTTTTGAAAACCATGCCAAGCTTATCCGAAAGACTGTCAAAAGCCATATTCCCACCTCCCAAGGTATGAAAAATTAAAGCTCATCTATTATTTTGAGAATGTCCTCAAAGGCGGTTTTATCGCCGTTACGGTAAGAAATCGCAAGCTCTTTAAGTCTTGAAAAGTTTTCAAGATATCGGCAGTTTTTCTCCATATCGCAAAGCTCCCGCTCGGCGCGTTTTATTATATCACGCACACCCTGACGCGTTATGCCCTCGTTTTCGGCTATCTCACCTAAGGAAAGATCCTCATTATAATAATGGTTTGTAAGGTCCCGCTGTTTCTCGCTTAAAAACTGACCGTATACCTCAAGCAAGGCACCGATATGCAGATTCTTTTCCGTTTCAGAACACCTCACACTGTAAAGGTTTTTACTTTACAGACGAAATTATATCACCGGCATTCCTTATTGTCAAGCATTTTTATTTAAATGTTGAAAACAAAAGCGATATATTATATAATCGGTATAAAGGGGGGATTTATATGCGACTGCTAAAACGCGGATTTGCACTTGTTATCTGCGCTGTTATGCTTTTGTGCTGTGTTGCCTGTGCAAGCGGATACAAAAAAGCGCGTATATATCTTAACCTGCCCGATATACCGAAAAACTTAGACCCTCAAACCGCAAGCAGTGTGAGTGAGCTTATGATAGTGCGAAATGTTTATGAGGGACTGCTTCGCAGAACGCATGACGGCAAGATAGTATGCGGTGTTTGTGAAAGCTATGAAAAAAACGGACTTACCTATACCTTTCGCATTAAAGAAAACGCAAGGTATTTTGACGGCACCGAGCTTTTTGCCGATGACTTTGTTTTTGCCTTTACCCGAGCCGTATCAAAGAACACGGGTGCGCCCTTTGTTTCAAGACTTTTCTCTGTTAAAAACGCAAAGGGTATTTACGAGGGAACCGCAAACCCCTCCTCTTTGGGCGTTGAGGCGGTTGATAAAAAAACGCTCAAAATAACCCTCGCAAAAGAGGATGAATATTTTGAGAGCACCCTCACATCAAGCATTTGTATGCCCTGCAACCGCGAGTTTTTTGAGCAAAGTGTGGGCAAATACGGGCTTGAGCGAAAGTATCTTCTCCCAAACGGCAGTTATTATATTTCGAGGTGGAATACCGAGGACTTCGGCATAAGACTTTTCGCAAACGCGGAATATGGCGGCTCATTTGAGGCGGAAAACGACTCGGTCTTTCTATCGGTAACAAAGGACGGCACGCCACTTTCGGTGCTTGACGATAAAAGCTGTGATATTTCCTTTGTGGGCAGTGACGAGGTCGCAAAAATCAATAAGAACGTATACACTGTAAAGCCGTTTCAGAATATATGCTGGGTGCTCACGGTGGGAAGCGGATATTCCGCCGAGGTAAGACAAAGCTTTCTTATGAGCGCCGATTATTCGGTAATGGCAAGCTCGCTCAACGCAAACTACAGCGAGGCAGGCTCGATTTATCCGCCTTCACTTAACATCGAAAATGGCGGTGCTCAGGGTGTTACGGGCTATAATATAGGTGCCGCGCAAAATATGTTTTCCAATGCGGTAAAGGATATGTCGGGACAGCAGTTCCCCGCCGCCACGCTTTACTACTGCGATAACGGTGCGGTGAGCGATGCGGTAAAGGACCTTGTTGGTCACTGGCAGCAAAATCTCTGCGCCTTTGTGAACATAACGGCGGCAAAAAACGAAAATCTTTTGCCCGAGCTTAAAAACAGAACACTTGATTTTGCCGTTTTCCCCGTATACTCGGTGAGCGGTGACGTGCGGGATTATATCAATCTTTTCACCGACAACGATACCCTTTCACCCGCCGATGCGCAAAAGAATATTCTCGCTGATTTCGGCATAAAACCGCTGTTTTATGAAACAACAAACATCGTTTGCGCAAAATCCGTAAAACAAATCTTTACAGACGGTTATTCGGGATACATTGATTTTTGTTATATACATAAAGACGATTAAAAACCGAATATATTAAAAAATAAAGGTGATGTAAAAATCTTTACATCACCTTTTGTTTGTGCTGTTATTAAAACCCGCCCGATAACACCTCATCAATAAACTCGTTCCACAGCTTATTATAGGCTTTAAGGGAACGGGTTTTTTCGGTTTTATCAAGTCCGCTGTACATAATTGAGTTTATGCCGAGCTGTTTTATATCGGCAAGACTTAAGTTCCAGCAAACCGTGGCGGCGAAAAAGTCATCGGTGAGGGTTTCGTTTTCCATATAGGCGGGGTCGTCCGAACAGAGTGTCACAGCCACTCCGGTGCGCAGATACTCAGTTGCCGGATGATTTCTTATATCACGCGTATAGCCTAAAGCACCGTTACTTATCACACACACCTCAAGTGCCGTTTCGGACTTTGCGTACCGCCTGTGCAGATCGGGATAACGGTAGAGGTTAAGCCCGTGACCCACACGCGAAACACCCAAAAGATACGCATCTATGAGGTTCTCGTTTTCGGCGCTTAAGGACTCGCCGCCGTGGATATAAAGCTTCATATCGGGGTATTGCTTTTTTGCCTTTAAAAGCATCGGAGCAAACTCCTTAAGCGGCAGACTCTGGTCCTCCTCATTAACAAGGTCAAACCCGATAATAAGGTCGGTTTCGCGCTCGGGGTCTGATATATCCTTAATGTTCTCCTTTGCGTAAACAGTGTTAAGGAAGCACTTTTTGGTGAGCGAAAGCTTATCGCTGTCCGCCTTAACACCCGCGCCTATGATTTTAAGGGTGAAATAGGGATATTCCTTTTTAACCTTTAAATAAGCATCCCTCATAACTGTGAGATACCGCTCGCTTTCCTCTATGCTGTCGGTAAGCATAATATGTATCTCAACGTGCATTATGTTCTTTTTGCAGTAATATCGGAAGGTGTATTCATAGTATGCCGCCGCAAAAACGGGGTTGTTGGACATAACCTCGTGGCGACAGAAAAGGTCCTCAAAATAATCCCATATTCCCTTACCCGAGGCTTCGGCACCTGCAACGGTCCAGTTTTTTATAATTTCATCCTCGGTATAAAATCCGCTCTCCATGGCGTTTTTAAAACGGATATAACCGTTCTTTTCGTCCTCATCGGTGTAAAAAAGCTTTAAATCGTAGGACTTATGATCGGCATTTATAAAAAACTCATTTTGGGTTTTAAGCAGTTTAATAAGCTCGTTTGCAGGAAGCAGTGACATATCGTGAACGTGCAGGTCGGCGCCCTTCGGAAGCCGCGAGCAAAATCGGTAAAGTCTGCTTTTTTGGATACTTTTATCGGTGAGCACGGGAATATTGTACGGCACGTCACCGCCGCAGGAGTTACGGTATTCCTCCTTAAGAGATGTGAGTATCTTATCAGCTTCTATCTCCTTTTCGCGCATAACAACACCCAAAAGGTTTGAATTAAGCTCAACAAGCTCTTTTCTTTTTTGAAAATAGTTATCAAGTGTTACACCGTTTTCCGTTTTGCTCACCTCCCGTGTAAAACTTACCTCCCTTTCTTAAGGGAGGTAATGTGTGTAATAAATGCTTAGTCCTTAAAGAAAAGCGGAAGCTTTTCAAGATAGATTATATCGTCACGCTCGGTGGCGTCACCCTCGGCAAGAACGGCACAGGCGGCAACCTCGTTGCAGCCGGCAAGCGATGCGAGTGAACGGATAGCGGTTAACGATTCGCCCGTGCTTATAACATCGTCAACGATAACCGTTCTCTTTCCCTTAAGCTTTTCAACATCGTTTTCACCGAGATAAAGCGCCTGCTCGTGCTGTGTGGTTATTGAGTTAACTGCCGAGGAAATGGCATTTTTCATATAAACCTTGGTACCCTTACGGGCAACAACATAAGGCTTACCTGACTGCTTTGACATCTCATAGGCAAGCGGAATACTCTTTGCCTCGGGGGTAAGTATAACATCAAACTCGGGAAGTCTTTTAAGAAGCTCAGTTGCCGATGCAACCGTAATCTCAACATCACCGAACAAAATAAAGGCGGCAATATCAAGCTTATCGTTTACGGCAAACTTTTCGAGATTTCTTTCAAGACCCGCTATTTTCATTGAATAATACTCTGACATAATTTGTTCTCCCCTTTTAATTTATCAGCCCGGAGGCCACTGAAGATATCTGCGGGCAAGCAGGTGGAAATGAATGTGTCCCACGGTCTGACCGCCGTGCTCTCCGCAGTTGTTTACAACACGGAAGCCCTTTTTAAGCTTCTGCTCATCTGCTATTTTGGCAATCGCTTCATAAACCCTTGCTATATAGACCGAGTTTTCGGCGGTTATTTCGGTGGTTGCCGAAATGTGAACCTTGGGCACCACCACCGCGTGAAACGGTGCCTGCGGATTTATATCCGCAAACGCGAGAACATAATCGTCCTCATAAATCTTGGTGGAGGGTATCTCTCCACTGATGATTTTGCAAAACAGACAGTCTTTCATAAAATCACCCTTTAATAATATTTTCAACAGCCGCAAGCGCCTCGTCAATACGGGAGGCATCCTTGCCGCCTGCCATTGCGCTGTCCGGCTTGCCGCCGCCGTTACCGCCGGCAAGCTTTGCCACCTCGCGGATAATGTTGCCTGCGTGGGCACCGTTTTCTACGGCATTTTTTCCGCACGCCGCACAGAAGGTGACCTTATCACCGTTTTGTGCACCGAATACCGCAACCGCGTTTTGGTCTTTATCCTTTATACCGTCAAGCATTCTGCGCATTTCATCGGGCGCGGTGCCGTCCATACGGGCGGTTATAAGGTTATATCCGCCCACGGCCTTTGCCGAGGAAAGAATCTCACCGAGCTTGCCGGATGAAAGCTTTGTTTCAAGCGTTTCTATCTTCTTTTCGGCTTCCTTTAACGCAGCAACCGTTGCCGCCGCCTTTTTGGGATTTTCCTCCGCATTTGAAGATTTAAGCGCCAAAGCAGTGTTTTTTGCGTTAAGCTTATAATTTTCAAGAAGCTTTAAAACATTAAGTCCGGTCACAGCCTCTATTCTTCTCACACCTGCCGCAATGCCGCTTTCGGAAACGATTTTGAAAAGTCCGAGCTTGCCCAAACGGTCAACGTGTGTACCGCCGCAGAACTCAACCGAAAAATCAGCTGCTTTTACAACCCTTACGGTCTTTCCGTACTTTTCACCGAAAAGCGCCATAGCACCGAGTTTCTTTGCTTCCTCTATCGGCATTTCGAGGTTATCTACCGCAATATCAAGCAAAATCTGTTCGTTAACAAGCTCTTCAACCTTATTTATTTCATCCTCGCCAAGCGCCGAGAAATGAGTAAAGTCAAATCTCACCGCGTTTTCGTTTACAAGCTGGCCCGCCTGCTCAACATGGGTGCCGAGCACCTTTCTTAAAGCCGCCTGCAAAAGATGTGCGGCGGTGTGATTTCTGCGAATGGCATTTCTTCTTTCGGTATCAATGGCGGCAACAACCCTGTCACCCACCTTTATTTCGCCGTTTGCAACGCCTATATGTGTGAAAACTCCGCCGGTGGTCTTATTGGTATCGGTAACGGTGAATGTAAATCCCTTGCCGGTGATTACGCCGCTGTCACCTATCTGACCGCCGCCCTCTCCGTAGAAAACGGTGGTGTCAAGCACCAGAACACCCTTTGCACCGTTGCCTATGCTCGCAGTGTGCTCACCCTCGGTAACTATATCAACAACAACCGCCTCACAGGTATCCTCGGTGTAGCCCTTAAACACGGTTTTATCAATTCCGTCAAAGGATATACCGTTACTGCTCCAGCTTTCGCCGTCAGACGCCTTACGGGAGGTACGAGCAAGCTCTCTCTGCTTCTGCATAAGCTCGTTAAAGCCCTCCTCGTCTACCTCCATACCCTGCTCTTTTAAGATATCCTTGGTAAGATCAAGCGGGAAACCATAGGTATCATAAAGCCTGAACGCATCCTCGCCCGAAAGGGTGGTGCCGCTCTTTGTGAGCGACGAAAGAATGCCAAGGCCCTGATCTATTGTTTTTGCAAAGCTTGCTTCCTCGTTGGTGATAACCTTGATTATAAGGTCTTTTTTCTCTATAAGCTCGGGATATCCCGCCGCGTTTTCCTTTATTACCGCGTTGCACATATCCTCGAGGAACGGGCGGGTGATACCGATGAGCCTGCCGTGTCTTGCCGCTCTCCTTATAAGGCGGCGGAGTACATAACCTCTGCCCTCGTTTGAGGGAATAATACCGTCACTTATCATAAATGTGGCAGCCCTCGCGTGGTCGGTTATGGCACGGATTGAAATATCGGTCTTGTGGTCAGCACCGTAGGTCTTGCCCGAAATCTCACAAACACGGTTTAAGATGTTGCGAATGGTATCAACCTCAAACATATTGTCAACATCCTGCATAACGCAGGCAAGGCGCTCAAGACCCATACCGGTATCAATGTTCTTATGCTCAAGCTCGGTGTAGGTGCCGTCACCCATATTGTTGAACTGCGAGAACACGTTGTTCCAGATTTCCATATAGCGGTCGCAATCGCAGCCCGGCTTACAGTCGGGACTGCCGCAGCCGTACTTCTCACCGCGGTCGAAATATATCTCACTGCAGGGGCCGCAGGGACCTGTGCCGTGCTCCCAGAAGTTGTCCTCTTTGCCGAGCCTTACTATATGCTCCTCAGGTACGCCTATCTTATCACGCCATATCGCATAAGCCTCATCGTCCTCCTCAAAAACGGAGGGCCAGAGCTTATCCTCGGGAATCTCAAGTGTTTTGGTTAAAAACTCCCACGCCCACGGAATAGCCTCGTTTTTAAAGTAGTCACCGAAAGAAAAGTTGCCGAGCATCTCAAAATAGGTGCCGTGGCGCGCGGTGATTCCAACCCTTTCAAGGTCGGGCGTTCTTATGCATTTCTGGCAGGTGGTAACCCTTGTTGAGGGGGGAGTTACCTCACCGGTAAAGTATTTTTTCATCGGTGCCATACCCGAGTTGATAAGCAAAAGTGACTTATCGTTATTGGGTACAAGCGAAAAGCTGTTGAGTCTTAAATGACCCTTTCCCTCAAAAAACGAGAGGTATTTTTCACGAAGGTCGTTAAGCGACATCCATTTCATAAGTTATCTACTTCCTTAAACAAAACATACACTGTAATTATATATATAACTATACGGTTTGTCAATAAAAAATACTGCTCCGGCATACAGCCGAAGCAGTAATATTTAAAGATTGTCAAGCGTGTTTTTTGAAAGAAGCGACGTGCACGAAAAATATACGTGACCGCATATTTCCGCATCCCTTTTGCAGATTTCCGACTGCCTTTTAAGTACCGTGAAATCGGTTGCCCATTCATCGCAGTCGGGTGCTTTATCGGTACCCACCTTATAGGCGGCAAGCCCTATCGCAAGCTTTACTCCCGTACCCTTTATCAGTTCTTTCCAGCCGCAAAGCAGGTTCTCAAAGCAGAAGCTGTTATCAGGATAGCAAAAGCCGAAATAAAGCTGCGGGATTATCATATCAACGCAACCGCTTGCGCAAAACGCTTTAATGTCGGCGCAAAGCACATCTCGGTTTTTGTTTATATCCGCCGCCGGACTTATACTGAACGTGACATTTTTATCTATAAACTTTATTGCGGTATAACAGCCCGAAACGAGCGCGTTCACGTTTGCTCTGCGGAAACCGTAAAGGTCGCCGCCTGCTGTGTTTTCACAGTAAGCCTTAAAACTTTCACCGTCAAAATCCTCACCTGTGTCAGGATAAAAGTAATCGTCAAAATGTATGCCGTCCACCGGATAATTCAAAAGTATTTCCCGAATGCCGTCAATAATAAGCTTGCGGCACTCGCTTGAAGCGGGATTTAGATATATGCCGCTTTGTGTTACGGATATGTTTTCAGCGCTTTTTAAGTAAAGATTTTTCGCCGCGCAGCCATCAGGCAGGGTGTTTATATCGTTCGTACCGTTTTTTACACGGTAGGGGTTTATCCATGCGTGAAGCCTTATCCCGTTATTATGGCATTCACCTACGGCAAACAAAAGAACATCGCCGTATTTTTCGGACAGGTCGGTCTGTTTAAAAAGCGATGACGGATATATACTGTCGCAAAAGGCTCTCACGTGCATAAATAAATCGGTTATCTTTAAGGACCTGAGATTTTTCACAAGTGATTTGAACTCACCCTCAAAATCGCCCGAATCAAGCATACCGTTTATTTCGGAATAGCTTAGCCACGCTCCCGTCATATAGGTATTATCAACCGAAACCAGCCTGCCGCCTTCATTTGCATTGCCGCTTTGCTTACAGCCGGCAAGCAAAAATATCACCGCAACTAAAAGCGCCGCCGCTTTTTTCATCATATCACATCTTTCGTATCGTTATAAAACACCGATATGTTTCCGAGCGAAAATGCCCTTTTTGATTTAAGGCGCATTTTAAGGTATCTCGCACCGCAAAGACTCGGCAAAATGCCGTAAACGGTATTGCCGTCCTTAGGTCTTAAAAACAGCTTCTTTTGAGTTTTATCGGTTATAAGATTTATTTCGGCGATTTCAAAAAGACTGAGCAAAAGGTTTATTTTGCTTATGTTTTTAAGGGTGTCAAAACAGCCGAAATCAAGCTCGCAGGTCTCAAAAAAGCTTTCAACGGGATACCGTGTGTAGATAATTTCCTCATCGGAGGAGATTACCGCCGAAACGTCGTTTTCCCCGTCAAAGACCGCAGTATAGTGCAGTGATTTATCCCCGCTGTTAAGCGCAAAGACACATTTACCGTTTACCGCCGCGGCGGTGCGGTAACAAAGGTTTTCGTTTATATCCCATAAATACCACGAAACCGCGTTGCCGTTTTCCTTTTCGCCCGCATACCTTTCGGGATATCCGAAATCCTTAATCCGAAAATCCATCACAAAAACTTTGTTTCCGGCAAAAAGCAGATAATGTCCGTCCTCACAAAGAGCAAAGGATCGGTTTACATCGTTATCGGGCAGTGCATTCAGTCTGTCCTCTATAAAAGCGGAAACCGAGAAAATATTGTTCTCCTTGCCGTAGGTGGTGGTGGCGAGAGTGTATGCTTTTTTGTTTTTCGTAAACCATATAAGGCGGTTTGAACAGCATCTCAAAGTATTCGGCAGATCACAGCCTATCTCGGAATGCACCTCGCTTGCAGTGAGCTTATCGGTGTAGAGAAAATCGGTGGAAGCCGAGGGCAGCTGACCCTCCGCCACAAAGGCCTTGCCGCTCGTAACATCTATTTTATAGATTCTATCCTTTTTAAAGGCTATAAGCTTGTTGCACACCACCGCGAGCGCCGTTACCGCGCTTTCGGGGTTGCCCGTTGATATTGTTGCATCGGACGGGAAATACATAATATCCGAAAGCCTTGCCGAAACTATCTCATCGGGAGCGGCATCGCTTCCGCAAAGAAACAGCCGTGAATTGTAAACTGCACTGTGCTTTGCCGACACTACCCTTTCAATGCCGCCCTCTATGGTTTTATATGCGAACACCTCAAGGTTGTTGCCTTTATAATCATCAAAGCTCGGAGGTGTGAACTCTCCCTGCGGCACGGTAAAAGAAACCACGCCGTTTACACGGTCAACATGCGCCGTTACCTGATATCCGAAAAAGCTTATCTCGGACGATGTGCCGGAGGAATATACCGTCCATTCGCCGCATATTCCGGGGGCTGTGTATATCTTTATTGTTATCGTTTCATCATCGAGATTTACAAGGGGCAGCCGGAACTTATCGGAATAACCGTCGGTGCTGAAATAGGCTTTAAAAGCCCCGTTTAACAGATTTCTCGCCTCGGGAACGATAGGCTCGTAGGGATAAGGAGCAACACCCTCTTGCATAACGGAATAGTTGTTGCCTCTGCCGTTCATATAGATTATCGGCACATGGGCGGCGTTCATATTTAGGGGTGACCACTCGGAATAATCGGCGGAAAGCTCATATACCGAATAACTTTTTTGATGATCCCCGTAAAAGTTTGCTTTGGTTAAAAAGGCAAAAACTCCGCAGCCCACCCTTGCCCCCGCGGACACAAAAAATATCCGCTCAAAGCGGTAAAAGGCTTCGCTGTCAATTCTTTGAAGCTCAATATTTCCGCAGGGTGTTACCTCTCCGTTTTCGTTTACAAGGAACATTCTCACCGTTTCGTAGGAAAAACCGTCATAATCCACGCAAACGCCCATACCGTAGGGCACGTTATCCTTGTAAATCACCGTGTCGGTAAGCTCAAAGGGGTGTATGCAAAAGCTGTAAGCGTCAACATCGCCGAAGGTATCGGTTTCTTCACAGTTTATTCCAAGACGGGTTTTTAAGGCGCCGTCCTTAAACCACATATTCTTGCAGTCGGCAAGATACTTGTAAGCAACGGTATCTGTTTTGCCGCCCGTAAAAACCCCCGCCGCAAAGGGAGGCATAACCGCTTTCTTTACTGCTCGTGATGAGAGTGCGCCGTATTTCATAAGCCGTCACCCCGCAGTGTATCGGATAAGGTATTTTTGATTTTCACGTTTTCGCATTTTGCGGCGGCTCGCTTTGCGTTGTAGATTTCCGCGAAAACACGGTTCTTTTCAGTGTCGGAGTTTATAAGGGTAAGCATCATACAAATGCCGTAAACGAGTGCATCGACGGCGGTGCCGTCAAGTCCCGTTTCATCGGAAAAGGTTTTCACCGCCTTATAGTCTTTAAGCTCTCCGCCTATTGTGTTGGCGGCGGTTATCATTTCACCGTTTATATCGCCGCAAAAAGCGGAGTTTTTATAGCCCGTAAGGGTAAGCACCCTTTCGGCAACCTTATCAAACGTCATTTTCTTTTTCCTCCTCCGCTTTTTCGATAAGCTCCTTTATATCGGGGATAAGTCCCTCGGGAATACGCTTTAAATACTGCGCCTTACTGATAACTCCCTTGTCAAACAGCTCCGCCAGAGCGGACGCGGTATCCTCACGGGTTATTCCGTTATTCTCCTCGGGTGTTGCAACGGCACTTACCGAAAGCCCCTTGTAGCGCTCGGAGTCAAACGGGAAATACCAAACACCGCTGTTATCCTCGATTTTAAGCTTTATAAAGCCGTAGTGGGCAAAAATAAAGTCAAGCCATATAAGTGCCGTTTGCTCAAGAAAGCTTAAATACCTGCTTTTTATAAGCTTAAGCGGAAGATTTGCCGCGCTTTGCAGTACCGAAATAGCGGTTGCGTTATTGAGGTTACTGTCGCCGAGTGCCGCGGCACTTGCGCCGCTTTGAGTAAGGGTGTTTGAGATAAGCTCGGCGGTGGCGCTCACAAAATCGGCGGCGCTTGAAGGCGGCGTGATATATCTTACCGCCCCCTCAACGTCCTCATTGCTTCCGTAAACCTTTATTATCTGACCGGGGTCGTCTGTTATATCGCAGGTAACGGTATCGCCGTTTATCACCATCATCGGCATACCGCTTGTCATAGCCGACCACACACCTGCCGTTATCATACGGTTTATGGCTATCTGATTGGGAATAAGATAGGTGATTTCGCTCTCGCCGTAGGCACAGCCGGTGCGTTGCTCCCAATTAAACTGCGAAAAGGGATAAAGCGAAAGCTTTGTATCGAAGGGGGTGCGCACAACGGTGTTTTCGGTAACCTTTACACACATCACACGGCTTGCCCCATTATCTTTATATTCCTTATAAAACTTTGTGAGAACAAGTATTTTGCCCCTGCTTGCCTGAGCCTCAAGCTTTTTAAGGGTGCCTGCATCGGCGCCGTTTGCTTTTGCCTCGTTTAACACCTCGCGCACCGGACGGTTCCCCGCCGCGATAATATACTCCTGCGACTGCAGGTCACATAACTCGGGGTCGGCAAAGCAGATGCTTTTGTTATCGGCTATTTCACAGCCGATATCACCGCTTGTGCCCTTTAAATAGGTATAAAGCAAACATCCGCCGTCCGTAAAGGCTCTCCTTAAAAGGTTGCCGCAAAGCTCATCAAGTCCTGTTCTTTTTGCAATCACGTTGCGGTGGCCCGCAAGTGCCGAAAGCAGTGCGTTTATCTCCTCTGAAGACACCTTGCCCTTAAATCTGAAATCGCCGTTTTGCTTTATTTTATCCTTTATTTCACGAACTCCGTCCTTTTCGGAAAAAGCGGTGTCATCGGCGGTAAAGCTTATTTTTACGGGATTTTCGGTTATCTGCGACATTTTATAGTCGCCTATTCTCTTAATAACATTGTGCCGCACAAGCGGACGGTCGTTTCCGCAGTTTGCGCCGTACCACTGGTCACCCACGTAAAACCGCTCGTTTATCCTGCTCTGCTCAAAAATGCCCTTTTCGCCGAGCGAGGCCTTATAGGCGGTTGCCTTTTCGTACTCCGAAAATATCTTTTCGGGAGCAGTTTCCATATATTTCACTCCTTGTTAAAATACTCGTAAATCCTAAAAACGGTGCGGTTTTTAAAGCCGCACCGTACCGCAAGTGCGGTTTTGATATATTATTCTGCCGCTTCTATCGTTACGGTTGCAATATCCGAAACGGTGGCTGTAATACCGTTTACAAACACCTTAACGAAGTAGAAATACTCGCCCTCGGTAAGGGTTGTGGGAATGGTGAACGAAGCGGAGGTTGCGCCTGCTATCTTAACGGCACCGTTGCCGCTGTCGTCATCACAGGTGTACCACTGATAGGTGAGGGTTGCGCCGCTGCAAGATGCGGTTATGCTGAGGCTTCCGGAAACAGCGCCCTCGGTCTTTGTTACATCGGAAGGCTGTGCGGATACCGTAACCGCGGGAGCAATCCACGCCCAAACGGTGTCAAGACCGCTCTTTTCAACGAATATATCGTAGTAAATGCGGTAATCAAACTTGTAGGCATCGGCATCTACATTCTGCTCGGGAGTGAATACCCTGAGCTTTTCGGTCTTCTTAACAAGGTGTGCGCAGGATTTCGGGCATACAAGCATATATACCTCTCTTGCGTTTTGGGCGGGAACAAAGCCGCCTGCAGTATCGTTTTTGAAGGTATAGGCTGTCTTCATACGCTCCGAAACAACCGGAATGAGCGCCACACCGTTTATCGACTTAACCTTTAAGTTGATGTCACCCTGCTTGAAATCCGAAACATCAATCATATGAGAAATCTCGTTTGAGTTCTGCAAAGCGGCATAGAGGTAGCTGTCGATAAAGGCCACAAGCTCCTCATCAAAGCCCGCTTCACTCTGCACCTCGTTGATAAGGTCGCAAAGCGCGGCATAGGGGTTTGAAATGTTGCCCGCAATAACGTTTGCACGGCTGTTTGCAAGACCTGCAAGCTTTGAGATAACATAAGCATCACACTCGGGAACAACCTTTGTTCTTACATATTCGCCCAAAATCTTGCCGGCAAGATTTGCAATGCCGGTTTCGTCCATATCTTCACGGTCAATCTGAAGTGAACGCGCACGGTCCATAGCCATTGTGTATGAGGTGTTGCTTACAGTTATGGCACCGCGTGAAAAACCGCTGTCGCGGTCGTAATCCGCAAGTCCCTGAAAATCAACATCGGGGATTATAACGGTTTTGGCTCCCACAAACTTTGATGCGAGAGCATTATCGGCAAAAAAACCGGTCGCACTTTTCTGTTCAAAGAGCTTATCAAGCTCCTCTGAATATCGTGTTGCGTTTTCAATAGAATTGATAGACATAATTTTTCTCCTTTTTTATTTCCACAGGCCCTTTATAAACTCATAGCCGGTGGGGTCGTAATTTTCGGCATTTGCCCTGCCTACGGGGCCCACGCTTGCCTTGTTCACGGCATCTGCGTGGTTTTTGATATTTAACCTTCTGCGCTTTTCGGATAAAAGATAGCGCAGGTACTCGTCAAGCAAGCGACTGCCCTTTAAAGCCGCTGACTCCTTAACCGAATCGGGCAGCTCGTCTATGCTTTTTATCTCGGGAAAGTTATCGCTTATCTCAAAAAAACTGTCAAAGCTTCCCTTTTTACCGTCGTTTTCGAGTGATAGAACACGGTCAGCCGCCGCCTCACTTCCGCCGTATTCGGCTATAAGCTCGGCTCTGCGGTTTTGGTTCATCTTTTCCTCAACCGCCGATAAAAACTCACAAACACTTTTATCGCTTTTTGCCGCGAGCTGTTTAAGGCGGTCGTAATCTTCGCTTATAAGGTCATATTTCATACCCTTTCCCGCGTAAAGCGCCGCGTCCTTTACCGAAAGGTTTTTGATTTGCTTGTTAAACTTAACCGGAACGCTTACGGAATCCTCGGGTATGGTAGCCCCATCTAAATCTGCTTCCTGCCCTGATTCCTGTGGTTCGGTATCGGCATTTTTCAGTATTTCTTCCATAAAATCTCCTTACTGCTGAATTGTTCCGTCATAGCTTAAAAAATTTCTTTGTGCCTCGTTTGTTTTGTTAATGGTAACGGTTTTACCCACTATTTTCTCAGGCACCTTTTTAGGTCCCTCGTAGGAAAGCCCCAAAATAAGTCCCAAAACGAAGCAGAGTGCGGCGATAAGCGCCGCGGTAAGTGCCGTCACAGGCTCCAACCTCCCTTAAAATCTTTTTTGCCGATAAGCTCCTGCCTCGGCTTTTCTTTTGTTTTTTCTTTTGCGGGGTTAAAATACTTCACGTCTTCAAATGCATAACGCAGAGCATCACAAAGGTGGTTATCGGTGTCAACGGGAAGCGGTCTGCCGTTTTCCTTTACGGTATCGGAATACACATACCCCGAAAGCTCCTTAACGGTGTTAACGCAACGGGGATTTACGGTTATCCGGTACTCGCAGATTTTGGCAATGCCGTTTAGGATACTGTCTCTACCCTTTACCGAGGGAACTATCCTGCCTATTCCGAGCCGCCGCAAATCGTCATTTGATTTAGGCTCGGCACAGTCGGCGCGTATCCTTTCCTTATTGAAGCCGTGCCGCCTTATCTCGTCCGCTATATCGCAGTTGAGCATTCTTTTGCGGTAAAACTCATCGTAGATATAGATTTTTTTGTCAACGGGGTTTGCCTTAAAGGCTATAAACGCCGTAGGGTCGTTGGTGTAGCCGTAGTCAAGCCCGAAAAAATCCTTCCACTTATACCGCTCGCTCTGAGCGATGATTTCCTCTCCCACCGTCCAATTTTCGAAGACAAGACCTTCGGATATGCCCCAGTTACCAAGCCCCGCAACCGAATATTTTTGCGGGTTTGTCCTTTTCATCCTTTCAAACACGGCTCTGTCGGTTTCGTCCAAAAACTCATTTTTTGAGTAATCGGTCGAAAAGGTTGCAGTGTCCGCAGAGGGCGTGTCGAAAAAACGCTTTTTCAGCCAGTGCGTTGCACTCCACGGATTAAAGGTGAGTGTTGTCTGCTTGAATAACGGTTTGGGTATATCGCCGCGCGGCACCGAAAGGTCCAGCTTGTCAAAATCCTCCTCGCGGGCAATTTCAAAAGCCTCCTCAACCCACACGAAATTGATGTAACCCGTGCTCACGGTGGTTGAGGCGAGCTTCAAAACGTCGTCAAACCCGCGAAAAAGGATTTTTTGACCGGTTGGCATATAGGTCATCTCCATGGGAGATACGGTGTTTTGCCACAGATGAGAAACCCCGAGCTTGCCCTGTGCCCACTTAAGCTGGGCAAAGGTGGAGTCACGGTGGGTATTCATCACCTGCCGCACCACCAGAAGATTGGAGTCGCGGTATCTCATAATACGGTAGATGAAATTAAGCGCCGCGGTGGTGCTTTTCTTTGATGCCTTACCGCCCTTTAAAACCCTGTACCGCTTTTTGCAGTTCCAAAAGTCATCATATCCTCCGCCTACTGCTTCAGAGAGCCTGTTTTGTAAGGTCATCAATGATTATCACCGCCTTGTTTGCCGTATCGCTCTTGCTTTCTCCCACTATGCTTATGAGCTCCTTTATGGCAGATAGGTCTCCCGATGCCGCTTTCTTGTAGAGTGCTACCAAAACCGCCGTTTTTCTTGTGGGGCGCTTTACATTAAACCCCTCGTCTATAAGCGACTGTGCTTCGGTCTGCGGTAGCCGTCCGTTTAAAATACTTTTAAGTGACGAGCTTAAATATTTATCGTTTTCGGTCATTTTCTTCCCTCCTGCCGATTATTACTATATCAGTTAATTTGCGACATTCACCGACTAAAAAAAAGATTGAAAAAACCGCGGCTTTAATTTATAATGATTAAATAAAATAAGTAAAATATGCCAGTTTGTTGCGGGCATACGGAAAGGAATAATATTTATGCGCAAAACGGTTATCACGGTAATGGGAAAGGATACTGTGGGCATCATCGCAAAGGTAAGTGCGGTATGTGCCGAAAAAAATGTAAACATAATTGATATTTCCCAGTCGGTTATGCAGGACCTTTTTGTTATGGTAATGCTCACCGATACCGAAAACTTAAGCGAGAGATTTACCGATTTTTGTGCGCGTATGGATACCCTCGGCAAAGAAATCGGGGTTGAGATACGCGTTATGCAGGAAGAAATCTTTAACAGCATGCACCGCATATAAATCGGGGGATACGGCAATATGATAAATGTTAATGACATACTCGAAACCGTAAATATGATAAAGCAGGACAACCTTGACATAAGGACCGTTACAATGGGCATTTCACTGCTCGATTGTGTTGATTCCGATGCAAAGGCCGCCTGCGATAAAATATACGATAAGATAACCGAAAAGGCGGGCGACCTCGTAAGAACCTGCGAGCGCCTCGAAACCAAGTACGGTATACCGATAATAAACAAGCGCATATCGGTAACACCGATAGCAATGATAGCGGCGGCATCAAAAGCAAACCCCGTTATCTTTGCCAAAACCCTGCAGCGCGCGGCAGATGCCACCGGTGTAAACTTTTTGGGCGGATACTCGGCACTTGTTCACAAGGGCTTCTCGGCGGGTGATATAGAGCTTATAAACTCTATCCCCGAGGCGCTTTCCGAAACCGAGAACATCTGCTCCTCGGTAAACATCGGCTCCACAAAATCGGGTATAAATATGGACGCGGTAAAGCTGCTCGGTGAGAAAATAGTGGAAACCGCGAAAATAACGAGCGACCGCGACTGCATAGGCTGTGCAAAGCTTGTTGTGTTCTGCAACGCACCTGAGGATAATCCGTTTATGGCAGGCGCTTTTCACGGTGTGGGCGAGCCCGACTGCGTTATAAACGTCGGAGTTTCGGGTCCCGGAGCCGTAAGCTCGGCGCTTAAAAACTTTGAAGGCGATCTCGGCGCGGTAGCCGAAATAATCAAGCGCACCGCCTTTAAAATCACCCGTATGGGTCAGCTTATCGGCACCGAGGCGGCTTCAAAGCTCGGCGTTCCGTTCGGCATAGTTGACCTTTCACTTGCCCCCACCCCCGCCGTGGGCGACTCGGTGGCTCATATCCTCGAAGCTATGGGACTTGACCGCTGCGGTACGCACGGTACCACCGCCGCACTTGCGATGCTTAATGATGCCGTTAAAAAGGGCGGCGTTATGGCATCAAGCTCGGTGGGAGGTCTTTCGGGCGCGTTTATTCCCGTATCGGAGGATGCGGGTATGATAGATGCCGCAAGGTGCGGTACCTTAAAGATAGAAAAGCTTGAGGCGATGACGGCGGTTTGCTCTGTCGGTCTTGATATGATAGCCGTTCCCGGTGATACACCGCCCGAGGTAATCTCGGCTGTGATAGCGGACGAGGCGGCGATAGGTATGGTAAACTCCAAGACCACCGCCGTGAGAATTATCCCCGCCATAGGTAAAAAGACGGGCGAGGAGCTTAACTTCGGCGGACTTTTGGGCGAGGCTCCGATTATGAGCCTTAACCTTAAGGACTCTCCGAAAAAGTTTATCGACCGTGCGGGCAGAATACCCGCCCCGCTGCAAAGTCTTAAAAACTGAAGCTTTTAAGGCTTTGCTTAATTTCGGTTTTAAGGAGAATCTATATGCAGGAAATCAAATGTCCCAAATGCGGAGAGGTTTTTCAGGTTGACGAGTCGGGCTATGCCGCTATCGTAAAGCAGGTACGCGACAAAGAGTTCGAGCAGGAAATAAGCAAGCGCGAAGCCGCCCTTATAAACGAAAAGGAAACCGAAATACAGCTTGCGGTAACACGCTCAAAGGCACAAAAGGACGGCGAAATCGCCGCTTTGCGCCAGCAGCTTGCCGAAAAGGAAAGCGAAATATCCTCACTTGCCGGTACGGTTAAAAATGCCGATACCGAAAAAGCGCTTGCCGTAACACGCGCTATGCAGGAAAAAGAAAAAGAGATCTCCGAAAAAAATTCGGAGATCACAAAGCTTAAAGGCGATATTGACCTGCAAAGCAAGGAAAATCAACTGAGCTTAAACAACCTGCGTGAAATGCACAAGGCCGAGCTTTCTTTAAAGGACGAGGAGATAGAGCGCCTAAAGGATTTTAAGGCAAGGCAGTCCACAAAAATGGTGGGCGAAAGTCTTGAACAGCACTGCCTCACCCAGTTTAACGGTATACGCGCGGCAGCTTTTCCAAATGCCTATTTTGAAAAGGACAATGATATAAAAACCGGAAGCAAGGGCGATTTTATTTTCAGAGATTTCGCGGACGGCACCGAATACATATCCATTATGTTTGAAATGAAAAACGAGATGGACACCACCGCCACAAAGCACAAAAACGAGGACTTTTTCAAAGAGCTTGATAAGGACAGAAACGAAAAAGGCTGTGAGTACGCGGTGCTTGTATCCCTGCTTGAGGCGGACAGCGAGCTTTATAACAGCGGTATTGTGGACGTTTCCTACCGCTATCCGAAAATGTATGTTATCCGTCCGCAGTTTTTTATTCCGCTGATTTCAATACTTAAAAACGCCGCCGCAAACTCGATTTCCTACCAAAAAGAGCTTGCCGTGATAAAAGAGCAAAACATTGATGTTACCAACTTTGAAAACAGTCTTCTTGACTTTCAAAGCAAGTTCAGTAACAACTACCGCCTTGCGAGTGAAAAGTTCCAGTCCGCCATTGACGAGATAGATAAAACAATAGACCATCTGCAAAAGGTAAAGGAGGGGCTTTTGGGCTCCGAGCGTCAGCTCCGCCTTGCAAACGATAAGGCGCAGGACTTAAGTGTGAAAAAGCTCACAAGAAACAACCCCACTATGCGGGCGAAGTTTGATGAGCTGGGGAAATAACATATCAAAAAACTTATCTATCGTAATTTAAACAAACACAACAAAAATATATGCATATAGGCTTGTTTCAAGTCTGACTGCGTGTTCAAAAGTTCACTTCTTTCTTTTATACTGTTAGCATAGAAAAAATGCTGTCAGTATGAGAGGTGAGCATATTGCTTAAGGAAACATTGGGTCAAAGAATAAAAGAAGCAAGAAAAAATCTTAAAATGACACAGGAGGTTCTTGCCGAAAAAGCCAATATAGGCACCGTTTATCTCGGTGAAATAGAGCGCGGTATTAAAATGCCAAGCCTTAATGTTTTGATACAGATTATTGAGGCGCTTAATGTTTCGGCGGATTATCTGCTCAGATTTGAAGTGTCCTCCGGCAAAGAATATGTATTTGATGAACTTACGGCAAAGCTTGAAAAGCTTTCACCCAAGCAAAGGAAAACCGTTGCGGATATTATTGATGCCTACATAGAAAACCTATAAAACCGAATATATAAATATACATATTAAAAGAGCCGCATTTGCAGTGTGTTCTTAAGGTCACACTGCAACGAAATAAATCCCTGACGGGATTTTCGATATGCCTTATAGGCTCGATATGTTGAGGTGCAACTCGATATGCACTGCGGTGCAAGAGGGATTTATTTCATATCGAATTTCTGCGACAGCGGAAATATATCTAAATTTGCCACGGACAAATTATATCGAGTTTG
>JAZUGP010000026.1:0-6686 GCA_045641225.1 Acutalibacteraceae bacterium | reverse complement strand
TTCGATATATTTCTGCTCCGCAGAAATTCGATATGAAATAAATCCCTCTTGCACCGCAGTGCATATCGAGTTGCACCTCAACATATCGAGCCTATAAGGCATATCGAAAATCCCGTCAGGGATTTATTTCGTTGCAGTGTGCCCTTAAGAACACACTGCAAACCGGACTTGTTTTTTTAATATTGTTATTTTGTCAAAACTATCAGTTTGTATCGGGATCAAATATCGAAACAACCTTGCCGTCCTTATACTTGAAAAGATACGATACACCGGTATCGGTATCGGTTACTCTGATAAGGAAAGAGTCAATAAAGAAATAAGAGGTTATACCGCTTCTTTCACTCCAGTTGTCACCGCCGTCAGTGGAGATCTCAATTATATAATTACGATCGGTGTTGCTGATAACAACATCTGCGGCAAACGCCTTGAAGTTCAATTTAAAGAAGCCGCGCAGATTGGTGGTTTCAGTAACGTTGATATCAAACGGATGTTCCATATCGGGGTCAACTGCACCGCATACACACTTATGTGTAACGGAATCATAGACACATTCTTCTACCTCGGCAGCACCGCAGTTCTTGCAGAAATGCTTGTGATGACCGTCAAGGCAGTTTATCCATGTACCGTAGATATGGGGTCCTGCATAATCTGTGGTAAGGGTTACGGCTGTGTACTTGGTGGCAAGCTCAGTGTCTGCTGTAAGAGAGGCAAGATAGAAATAATTTGTAACGGTTACAATACCTTCACTCTCAATCTTCTTTCTGCCGAAAGAAAGCAACCAACTCAAAATGCCTGCTATTTTGCTGGGCTTTTCGGTAACGGTAGTAATATACAACGCACCGTTATCATACTGCCACTTGAAAGGCTCGTTACTGTAGCAAACCTTTCCGTCAGACACCGCAAGATAGGGGTAATTTCCATCATCAACATCATGTACTCTTATAACCCAACCGCCGTCAACGCTGTCAAAATAAAAAACCTCGGAGGTATCATCTGCTGCCTTTAAAGCAAGATAGCCTTCCTGAGCGCCTACTGTTATTTCACATTCGCACTCCGCAGCAAATGCAGCCATCGGAAGCACTCCGATAATAAGTACCAATGCGAGAACAACTGCCAATACTTTTTTCTTCATGATTTTTCAGTTCCTTTCTGAAATTTCCGGTAACCATTGATAAATATATTTTAAGGCTACCTATGGTAACAGTAACACATTTATTTGTAATGTAAAGGATTTTTTTGTATAAAAACAACAAAAATGCCAAAAAATGTTTAATTGGAACCGTTTTTTTATTTAAATGATGCCTTCAATTTGTCTGCTTGATGAGTTGGATAATATACCCGTAAGCAATCCTGAAAGCACGGGGACTGTTTAACTTAGTCCTATACCGATTTTTTTGACTCCAGATACGATTTTATTGCTTCAAATGTTTGGTCGCTTATATCGTGCTCTATTTTACAGGCATCAGCCGCCGCGATGTCCTGCGGAACACCGATGTTTACCAACATATCGGTAATAAGTGTATGGCGCGAATATATTTTAAGCGCGATATCAAGGCCTTTTTCGGTAAGTGAAATATAACCGTTTTTATCTACCGAAACATAGCCTTCGGTTTTAAGCAGACCTACGGCACGGCTTACAGACGGCTTTGAAAAACCCATATACTCTCCGATATCGACCGATCTTACGGGGCATTCGGATTTTGAAAGTATAAGTATCGTTTCAAGATACATTTCTCCCGATTCCTTAAGACGCAAAAAATCACCTTCTCAGCAAAATGGGTATTGTACATACTTTATTATACAATAAAATGTACTTATATACAATAGCCAATATCGTTATTTATATGCTTTACATATTGCAATAATCAGCTGTGTGTGTTAAAATCACATATATAATGTTAAAAGGGGTGATTCTGTGAAAAATAAAGCAAAAGTAAAAAATAAGCGCGGCATACCGTTTCCGAGCCATTTTATTCTTTCGGTAATTTTTCTTTTTCTTCAGATTTCACTGTTGATCGCCGCTGTTTATAACCTTAAAGATTATTTTGCTGTTTACATTATATCCGAAATAATAGCCATTGTTATGGTTGTTTATATAGTTAACCGCAGGGGAAATCCAAGCTATAAAATAGCGTGGATAGTGTTTATACTTATTTTCCCGATATTCGGCATTTCGGTGTTTGTGCTTTGGGGCGGAGAGAGGGTTATGCCGCATCTTCGCAAAAAAATGTCCTTGTGTGAAAAAAGGTGCAAATCACAGCTGCCTTACGATTATGAAATTGCCGAAAGGTTCAGATATTCTGATTTTGCTCACTCGCGTCAGGCACAGTATTTAATCCGTGAATCGGGCTTTCCGATTTATGAAAACACCTCGGTCGAATATCTTTCACCGGGTGAAAAGTTTTTGCCCCGTTTTCTTGAGGAACTTGAGTTTGCGCAAAAGTATATTTACCTTGAGTTTTTTATTGTCGCCGAGGGCAAAATGTGGGATGAAATATATAAAATCCTCGTTAAAAAAGCGGCACAGGGTGTTGAAGTTAAGGTTATGTTTGATGACTTCGGCTCTATTAAGCGCCAAACCAAGTCTTTTATCCAACGGCTTAAAAGCAAGGGAATAGAGGTCGCCGTTTTCAACAGAATAGGCCCGCTTTTCAATTTCTTTATGAATAACCGCAACCACCGTAAGATTGCCGTTATTGACGGTAAGGTGGCGGTTACCGGCGGTATAAACCTCGCCGATGAGTATATAAATGAATTTAAGCGTTTCGGCTATTGGATGGACTGCGCGGTAATCTTAAAGGGTGATGCCGTAAAAAGCTTTCTGTCTATGTTTTGCAGTATGTGGGAGTTTTCCACCGGCTACAAGATAGATATGAAATCACACATGGTGGATTTTTCGGTAGTATCGCAGGGCTTTGTTATACCTTACTGTGACGGGCCGCTCAACTCCAAAAATCCCGCCGAGGGCATTTATATGCAGGTACTCAATACCGCGCAGGACTATGTTTATATCGCTTCGCCGTATCTTATTATTGATAACAGTATGATATTGGCTCTCAAAAGTGCCGCAAGGTCCGGTATAGACGTTAGAATAATAACCCCGCATATTCCCGATAAGTGGTACGTTCATCCCGTTACACAGTATAATTATGTTGAGCTGCTTGAAGCGGGCGTGCGTATTTATGAATACACACCCGGTTTTATTCATTCAAAGATTTTTGTATCTGACGATAAGGTTGCCACGGTAGGCACCGTTAATATGGATTACCGCAGTTTTGTTCTGCATTTTGAATGCGGTGTGTGGTTTGCGGGTAATAAAACCGTGCCTGATGTAAAAGCACATATGAATGAACTGTTTCTTGTTTCCGAAGAGATAAAGCTTTCAAGCTTTAAAAAAGCTCATCCGCTTAAAAGGCTCGAAAGGGCGATACTCCACATTTTTTCGCCGTTTATGTAGTAAGTTTTCTTGACAATACCGATATATCGGTTGTATAATGCATTTTAAAGAAAAAGAAAGGTGAAATATATGAAAAAAATTATTTGTACGGTTTTGGCGATTGCTTTACTTGCGATTTCACTGCCTGTGGGATCGGCGCTTGCACAACCCAAGATTACTGATTTTGAAAAGAAATATCTTACCTATCATGATGTGGACTTTGATCTCAGCAATATTCAGGTAAGTGAAGAGGAAGCTCCCACTCAGGATAAGCCCGTTTCAAAGTATCCGTCACTGTTTGACGGACTTAAGCTGTTCTCGTCTTTGGGCAGCCGTGCGCTCTACGGATATACCGGCAATTCGGCTGTATCTGGATACATAAGCAACTCTAATTTTTTAAATTATTCAACCGTTCCCGTAATGGAAACATCACTGCCTACAAGCTACAGCAGTGTTACCGAGGGTAAAATCACCGCAGCCAAAAATCAGGGGAGCTATGGCTCATGCTGGTCCTTTGCGGCTTCTGCCTGCGCTGAAACAACCTATTACAAAAACGGAGGCACCAAAACCGATCTTTCACCTCTGCAGCTTGCATATTTCACATATCATAATAAAATAGATCCGCTCGGAAACGCGACCGGTGATTCAACTAAAAACCTCACCAACGTTTTGCTTAATCAGGGCGGCAACCATTTCTTTACACTTTTCTCATGCGCCGGCTGGACTGACGGTGCACCCGAAACAGCACTTCCTTATACTTCCGAAAACTGCCAAAAGGCAAATGCCGGTAATATTGACGGCGCTTATGCCTATGATTATGATATTGCGCATTTGCAGAATGCGGATATAGTTCCCTACAACACAAAGTCAACCACACTTGAAAGCATAAAAACGCTTGTAGCGGAATACGGTGCGGTTGCCTGCTCTTTCTACTATGATAAGAGCTTTTATAATGCGGAAACGGGTGCGTATTACTGTACCACGGAATCTTCTAACCATGCCGTTACCATAGTGGGTTGGAACGATGATTATGCAGCATCAAACTTTCTTTCGTCTTCCCGTCCGTCACAAAACGGCGCATGGCTTGTTAAAAACAGCTGGGGCACCGATTGGGGTACAGACGGCGATGCAAATCCCGAAAACAGCGGTAAAGAAGGCTATTTTTGGCTTTCTTACTATGATGTCTCGCTTGCCGATGCCGGTGCCGTTTTCGTATTTGATTTTGAAGGTACCGATAACTATCAGCACAACTATCAGTACGACGGTTCATGTGATTACTACGGTTTAACCATTCCCGCGAGAAGCACCGTATGTGCCAATTATACCGTTAAGGGACTTTCAAGCACCAAGGAAAAAATTGATGCCGTAGGCCTCGGTACCGCTTCTTCAAATGTTTCGGGCACCGTGATGATTTATAAGAACTGCACAGGCAATAATCCGTTAAACGGTGAACTTGTTGCCACCGAGCCGTTCAGTATCGGTTATGCGGGTTTCCATACAATAAAGCTTACAAATCCTCCTGTTCTTTCGGCAGGTGAAAATTATACCGTTGCCTTTAAGCTCAATTCGAAGGCCGATATTTGTGTTGACCGCACCGGAGATTACGGTTGGATAGGCTTTGTTGCCAACACCGATCATGACCGTACCTATGTTGTATCCTCCTCAAATTCGGTTACTGATCTTGCAAATTCAAATCAAACTTTGCGTATTAAGGCATATACAAACGATGCGGGTACACCTGTTTCACATTACATTGTTACCTATGATGCAAACGGCGGTGTAGGAACACCTGAGCCGCAGATAAAAATAAGCGGAACAGATCTTGCCGTAAGCTATACCGTTCCGAGAAGAACAGGTTACACATTTGCCGGCTGGTCAACCGATCCCAAGGCTGAGGAGCCCGAATATGTAAGCGGAGATCTTTATAAGGATGATAAGAGCGTTACATTTTATGCGGTATGGAAGAAGAACAAGCTTTCAAGTCTCGGTATATCTGACAGTGAACTTCTTATTGAACCCGGCAAATCGGCTTCAATAGCGCTTTTACCCGATACAGATGCGATTACCGATATTTATGTTGAGGGTGCCGAAAAGAACGGAAACATCTTCAGTCTTGATGGTATTACCGTAACCAACACCGAACCGAATGTTTATAATATAAAGGTAACCAAACTTTTCGACACCCCCGTGGATGTAAAGTTTGTTGACAGCATAAGCGGACTTTATGCAACGGTTAAGGTATCGGCTTTAAACAAGCAGATTTCGGTTGATGTTAAGGTTGAAAAGGTAAAGAAAAGGATTTTATTCTTCAGCATCACCACCACCAAAGCCACCATTGATGTAAAGGCTACCGGCACCGAGATAAAGAAGGTTCAGTATTCCAAGAGCGGATACACATGGTCTACCGGCACTTCGCTTACCTCATTGTTCGGAATAAGTAAATTATATATTCGCGTGACCGATTCCGAAGGCGTGGTACATAACTATAAATACAGCAACGGAAAAGTAACCGAAAACTGATATAAAACAACCCCCGAGAGTTCTCGGGGGTTTCGTATATCGTTACATATCAAAGATTTTTAATATACCACATATCGCAGGCAAAATGCCCTGTGCTCACAAGCGGGCTGTCAAGCCTTGTAAATCCGTTTTTTTCGTAAAAGCTTTGTGCGCGTGTCATATTTGAAAGTGTTTCAAGGTAACATTTGTTGTAGTATTGCTTTGCAAATTCAAGGCAGTGCTCCAAAAGGCTTTTTGCAACACCGGTACCGCGTGCTGCTGGCATGGCAAACATTCTTTGCAGCTCGCAAACGCCTTCAGCACCCGTGAGCTCACCTATACCGCCGCAGGCAACAAGCTCACCGCTTTCGTTTTCTGCCACAAAATACTTTCTTTTTCCGGCAGCATAAACTTTTGAAAAACAGGAAAGATTTTTATCGCACCAAGCGGTGCCCTCGTGATTTGCACCGTGCTCAATAAGACCGTATCGTATAATCCTTTCAACCGCCTTATCGTCCCTTGGCTCAATGGGTCTTATTGTATATTTCACAGATATCACCACGTTACTTTACAATCATCACAGACCATATTTTATAACTATATATTGTTCTTGTCAATATCATTATCTTATGGTATAATATTGGCAGAAAACCTTGCTTTTGCAAGGTTTGCACACTGCGTGTGCCGAATCTTCGATTCATCTGCCTATTGAACCACGACACAAAAATGCCCTTGCAAGCAAGCATTTTTG
>JAZUGP010000025.1:0-21655 GCA_045641225.1 Acutalibacteraceae bacterium | reverse complement strand
CCTCCTTTCAAACCTTTCTTAATTATCTTGCCGAAGCTTTCTTCTCATCTGCTCTGTGGCCGTGATAGGTTCTTGTTCCAACGAACTCACCGAGCTTATGTCCGACCATATCCTCTGTTACATATACCGGAACATGCTTGCGGCCGTCATGAACCGCAAAAGTGTGTCCTACGAAATCGGGGAATATGGTCGATGAACGGCTCCACGTTTTAAGAACGCGCTTTTCGCCGGCTTCATTCATTTCTTTAACCCTTTTGAGAAGTACGGGCTGTACATAAGGGCCTTTTTTAATGCTTCTTCCCATTGTTATTCTCCTTTCGTGTGACTTACTTGCGACGTTTTACGATATACTTGTTGCTGTGCTTGTTCTTCTGTCTGGTCTTATAACCCAAAGTAGGTTTACCCCAAGGAGTAACCGGTCCGGGACGGCCGACAGGGGACTTACCTTCACCACCGCCGTGCGGGTGGTCGTTCGGGTTCATTACAGAACCTCTTACGGTAGGTCTCCAACCCATGTGACGCTTGCGTCCTGCTTTACCGTAGTTAACGTTTGCGTGCTCGGGATTAGAAACGGCACCAACGGTTGCCATGCAATTTTCGGGAACGTTGCGAAGCTCGCCCGAGGGCAAACGAAGCAGCGCCATTCCGTTTTCCTTAGCCATCAACTGAGCCATATTGCCGGCGCTGCGGGCAAGCTGAGCGCCCTTGCCGGGATAAAGCTCTATGTTGTGGAGGAATGTACCAACCGGAATGTTAACAAGCGGAAGCGCGTTGCCGGGCTTAATGTCGGCATCGGGACCGCTTACTATCTTGTCGCCCACCTTGAGGTCCTGAGGAGCGATGATGTAACGCTTCTCGCCGTCCTCATACTGAACGAGGGCTATAAACGCAGAACGGTTGGGATCGTACTCAAGGGAAACAACGGTGGCTTCAACACCGAAACGCTCACGCTTGAAATCAATCACTCTGTACTTTCTGCGGTTTCCGCCGCCGCGATGGCGAACGGTAATTCTGCCGTAGCTGTTACGGCCGGCATTTTTCTTAATAGGTTCAAGCAAACTTCTTTCGGGCGCTACATTTGACAGCTCGGAATAATCCATCGTTGTCATATTGCGGCGGCCGTTGGTAGTCGGCTTATAATGCTTTATTGCCATTTGTTTTCACTCTCCTAATTTGGCTTAGCGAAGCCGTCTTGCGGCTTCATACATCACCGGAAATACTGGATTTCCTCAAAAACGGTTATACAAGTCCGTCAAAGAACTCGATTGCCTTTGAATCCGCCTTAAGGGTAACTATTGCTTTCTTAAAGGAAGCGGTATAGCCCTCGTAACGGCCCATGCGTCTGCTCTTGCCGCGAACGTTAACCGTGTTAACCTTGGCAACGTCAACCTTGAACAACTTTTCAACAGCATCGGCTATCTCATATTTAGTTGCATTCTTGTCAACCTTAAAGGTGTATTTTTTGCCGGCAATACCCGACATGCTCTTTTCGGTAATAATCGGAGCGATAATGATATCCTGTGCGGTTTTCATTATGCGTACACCTCCTCAATTCCCTTAACAGCAGCCTTAACAACCACGAGGGTATCGGCATTCAAAATATCATAGGTGTTAATGGTATTTATCTGTGCTGACTTTGCACCTGCGATGTTGTTGATGCTCTTTACCGCATAAGCGGTATTGCTGTCAAGAACTATAAGTGTTTTCTTTGCCGCACCGATGGCCTTTAAGCACTCGGCAACGGTCTTGGTGCTGAATGTATCAAGCTTAAGCTCGTCAAGCACTATCATGTTGCCTGTGGCAACCTTATCGGAAAGTGCGGACTTAAGAGCCAAACGCTTAACCTTCTTATTAAGACTGAAAGAATAATCTCTCGGCTTCGGCGCGTGAACAATACCGCCGTGTCTCCACTGGGGAGCCCTTGTTGAGCCCTGACGGGCGTGACCTGTACCCTTCTGTCTCCACGGCTTCTTGCCGCCGCCGGAAACCTCTGTACGGGTTAAAGCGGACTGGGTGCCCTGACGAGCGTTGGCGAGGAAGTTTACAACTGCAATGTGCATTACGGTGGCATTGGGTTCGATACCGAAAACGGCATCGGACAAAGTCATTTTGCCGACCTCTTTACCGGTCATATCAACAACCTTGATTTTAGGCATAGTTCAATACACTCCTTCCCTTAGGCCTTAACGCTGTCGAAAAGAACCACTATACCGCCCTTGGGACCGGGAACGGCACCCTTAACTGCGATTATGTTCTTCTCTGCGTCTACCTTAACGACACTCAGGTTCTGAACGGTTACACGCTCATTACCGAGATGTCCTGCCATCTTCTTACCTTTGAATACGCGGGACGGACTTGAGCAAGCACCCAAAGAACCGCCGTGACGGGCAACCGGTCCTGTACCGTGAGTTTCTTTAAGGCGGTGGAAGTTCCAGCGCTTGATTGTGCCGGCGTATCCCTTACCTTTTGAAGTACCTCTCACGTCAACCGCATCGCCTTCCGCGAATACGTCTGCCTTGATGATGTCACCCACGTTAAGAGCGGAAGTATCCTCAAGACGAAGCTCTCTCAAAACCTTTTTGGGAGCAACGTCACCCTTAGCAAAGTGACCCTTCATCGGTTTATTTACCTTTGATGCCTTCATATCGGCAAAGCCTACCTGAAGCGCATCGTAACCATCGTTCTCGGCTGTTTTCTTCTGTGATACAACGCAGGGACCTGCTTCAATCACGGTTACCGGAACAACGTTACCGTTCTGGTCAAAAAGCTGGGTCATACCGAGCTTCTTGCCAATGATACCTTTTTTCATTGTTTTTTCCTCCATTAAGTTATTGGTCAGCATTTGCTGACTTGACCTGCGGTGAAAATCATTTCAAAACTCCACTGCACATTCAAAGATGTGATTAAAGCTTTATTTCGATTTCAACACCGGCGGGGAGTTCAAGACCTGTAAGCGCCTCAACTGTTTTGTTTGAGGGACGGATTACATCAATAAGTCTCTTGTGTGTCCTCATTTCGAACTGCTCGCGGCTGTCCTTATACTTATGAACTGCGCGAAGAATGGTTACGATTTCCTTTTCGGTGGGGAGCGGTACGGGACCGGATACCCTTGCACCTGTACGTTTAGCGGTTTCCACTATCTTTTCAGCGGACTGGTCAACAAGCGCGTGATCATAACCTTTGATACGAATTCGGATTTTTTCTTTCACTGCCATGTGAATTTCGCCTCCTTGAAGTAGTTGGCGGGCAAAACTTACACCGTACCGTGTTTTTCTTTGCGGTACAACATAAAACCGGCAATTGCTTTGGGTTTTCGGCAATTCCGGAACGGCAGCTCTGACTGCCGTTGCACATGGATTCGCAAGTATCCCTGTGCCTTCGAAGTTCTTTCGCCCGGTTTAAAATCGGACATACTCCGCGGAAATTTCCCGACTCGCAGTCGGCCACCTCCCGCATCATCGCATGTGCTGCGCGGTGCATTGCTTAAAAAATTGCAGGGCGCAAACGCCGCATTTATGCAGCGTACCCTATGATATTATCACAAGTGATTTTAAATTGCAAGCATTTTTTTACAAAATTTTAAAAATTTTTTTGTCGCTTTTTTATACCGTTAAAACGGGAGTCGGACACCGCACGTCAACCGTTTTGTCCTATATACTATATATATGTGCTGCATAGTATATACATTATATATATACTGTTTTAAAACGCCGTTTCTCTTTTCATATTTGCTGTCCGGTAAAAAAATTATATATCCGCTTTTTCTTTCGGGCGGCATATCCATACGCTTCGGCGGTGCCGCCTTTGGGCTTGCAGTCAATAAGATTGTGGCGGCTGGTTCTTCGGCGGGAGGGGAGATAGTTTTCATCATAATAAAAGATACAAATATCACTTTCGTCTATCATCGCACGGTTACGCTCAACATAACTTGCACGTCCCGACCTGCCGACACCCTTGGGGCAGATGCTTTCTTCGTATCCGACAATCAAAAACTGCATCGTATAATCGTCAGTATCCTCGTAATCTTTGCGGAAGTGTATCCGGTTTATTTCGGGGTACTTTTCTTTTAATTCCGATACCGATTCATAGCACAAACTGTCGAATGCCGAATGGTCTCCGAAAATAAAATTAGTTGTTCCGTTTTTTATTAAATCTGTTAAAAAGCCCCGCAGCCGTTCCCTAAGTTCCGATGTATCATTGAATTTTCTATGCCCGATAAAGCAACAAGTCATATTTACTACCACCTGCAATAAACAGATTATGAACGCATTTTGTGTTCATAATCAACATTATAACACATTATGAACTTAATATAAACATATAATAATTTTGAAACGAGGTAATTATATGGCTATAAAGAGTTTATCAATTCGTATTGAAGAAGAAATGTTAAACAAGCTACATGTTGTGGCGGATTATGAAGGTCGGTCAGCGAACAGCCAAATACTTATTTTGATTCGTAATTCTATTGAAAAGTTTGAACAGGAACACGGTAAGATTTCTGAAAAGCAAAAATAAAAAAAGATATTTTCGGCAAATCAGTGAATAGGTAATAAGTGAAAATCGACAACCTTCTGTCGAAAGTTGCCGGTTTTTGGTGGACCGGCAGGGACTTCTCCGGCACTGTCGTGCCTTTCGCCTCGCTTACGCTCGTTACCCACGGGCTCACCAATCATTCCCCGAAAGATTGGTGTTTTGCTTCGCAAAACCGCCCTTGTTCGAGTCCCTGCTTTATTATCTGCAAAAAAATAAAAAGCAATGCCTTTCGGCACTGCTTTTTATTTTTGGTGGACCAGCAGGGACTCGAACCCCGGACCAACCGGTTATGAGCCGGTTGCTCTAACCAACTGAGCTACTGGTCCGTATAACGCCGCCTTTTTGACGGCAAATGTTATTATACCATAAAATACTTATTTGTCAACCGAAAATTTAATCGGCAAAAAATTCCTTTAGTTTTTCGCCAAAGGTCTTGCGTTTTTTGTAGTTATTCTCTCCGGTAATGCTTTCAAATGCCTTGAGTTTTTCTTTTTGCTCCTTGGTCAGCTCGCGGGGGACCTCCACGCTTATCTTAACATACTGATCGCCGCGGCCCGCATAGTTAAGCCGCTTTATTCCCTTGCCCTTAAGCTTAAACTCGTCACCCGGCTGAGTGCCCTCGTGAATGGTGAACTTAACCTTGCCGTCTAAGGTGGGAACGGTTATTTCGGCGCCCAATGCCGCCTCAATAAAGGTTATGGGTATTTCGCAATAAACATCATAGCCGCTGCGCTCGAATATCGGGTGCGGACGGACATTCACATTTATTCTCAAATCGCCGGAGGGACCGCCGTTAACACCTGCGTCACCGCCGCCGCGGAGGTTTATTACCTGACCGTCATCAATACCGGCGGGTATCTCTACCTCTTTTTCAACGGTATGTCTTATTCTGCCCTTGCCCGCACAGGTGTGGCAGGGTTTATCTATTATTTTACCGGTGCCCTTACAGTTTGAGCAGACGCTCTGTGTCTGCATCTGACCGAACGGGGTGCGCTGTACTGTTGAAACATGACCCGTTCCGTGGCACACGGGACAGGTTTTTGCGCTGCTTCCCGCCTCACAGCCGCTGCCGCCGCAGGTATCGCAGTTATCTATCTTTGTTACTCTTACGGTTTTGTTGCAGCCCTTTGCCGCTTCCTCAAAGGAGATATTAACCACTGACGAGGCATCGTTGCCGCGCCGCGGTGCATTGGGGTTTGCCCTCCTGCCGCCGCCGAAGCCGCCGCCGAAAAACGAGCTGAATATATCCCCGAGGTCGCCGAAATCTCCGAAACCGCCGCCGTATCCTCCGGCGCCTGCGCCGAAATTGGGGTCCACACCGGCATGACCGAACTGATCGTATCTCGCGCGCTTTTCCTTATCGGAAAGCACCTCGTATGCCTCGTTTACCTCTTTAAAGTTCTTTTCGGCTTCCTTATCGCCCGGATGCAGGTCGGGGTGGTACTTTTTTGCCGCTTTTCTGTATGCTTTTTTAAGATCGTCGTCTCCGACCGATTTATCAACGCCCAAAACGGCGTAATAATCTCTTTTTTCCTCTGCCACAGCCCAAGTCTCCTGTTTTATGTGTGAATCGGCTTAAACTTTATAATGCCGACACTACGGGCAGAGCCGTCTGCCCGTAGTGTGCAATGCCGTTATCAGTTGTTCTTGTTATCGTCAACGTCAGTATAGTCGGCCTCGTAAACGTTGCTGTCCGCGTTCTGACCGTCAGGCGCATTTCCCTGAGCCTGCTGGGCCTGCTGAGCCTGCTGATAAAGCTTTTCGCTTATCGCATAAAGCTCCTTCTGAAGCTCCTCCTGCTTTGACTTTATCGCATCAATGTCCTCGCCCTTAAGTGCTTCCTTTAACGCATCCTTGGCGGTCTCAATCTTGGATTTTTCGTCCGCCGAAATCTTATCGCCCATATCGTTAAGTGTCTTTTCGGTCTGATAAATCATCTGGTCGGCGTTGTTGCGAACATCAACAGCCTCGCGGCGCTTCTTGTCTTCAGCGGCATAAGACTCGGCTTCCTTTACCGCCTTATCTATATCCTCTTTTGACATATTGGTGTTTGAGGTGATGGTGATGTTGTTTTCCTTGCCGGTGCCGAGGTCCTTTGCCGAAACGTGAACTATACCGTTTGCGTCTATATCAAAGGTAACCTCTATCTGAGGGATACCGCGCGGTGCGGGAGCAATACCGTCAAGATGGAACACGCCGAGTGTTTTGTTATCCTTTGCAAACTCTCTTTCACCCTGCAAAACGTGAACCTCAACCGAGGTCTGACCGTCCGCCGCGGTGGAAAATATCTGACTCTTTTTGGTGCGGATGGTGGTGTTGCGCTCGATAACCTTGGTGGAAACACCGCCCATGGTTTCAATACCGAGCGAAAGCGGGGTAACGTCCAAAAGGAGAAGTCCCTTAACGTCGCCGCCCAAAACACCTGCCTGAAGTGAAGCGCCTATCGCAACGCACTCATCGGGGTTGATGCCCTTAAAGGGCTCGGTGCCCATAAATGCCTTAACCGCTTCCTGAACAGCGGGTATTCTCGACGAGCCGCCTACCATAAGAACCTTGTTTATCTCGCCCTTGTTAAGTCCCGAATCGGCAAGTGCCTGACGCACGGGGCCCATTGTAGCCTCTACCAAATCGGCGGTAAGCTCATTGAACTTTGCTCTTGTAAGGCTTGTTTCAAAGTGCTTGGGACCGGTGGAATCGGCTGTGATAAAGGGGAGGTTGATATCGGTTGAGGTCATACCCGAAAGGTCAATCTTTGCCTTTTCGGCAGCCTCTTTAACACGCTGCATAGCCATCTTGTCGCCCGAAAGATCAATGCCCTGCTCTGCCTTGAAGGTGTTTACGATATAGTCCATAACGCGCTTATCGAAATCATCACCGCCGAGACGGTTGTTGCCGGCGGTTGCAAGAACCTCCTGAACACCGTCACCCATCTCAATGATGGAAACATCGAATGTGCCGCCGCCGGGGTCGTATACCATAACCTTCTGATCGTCTTCCTTATCAATGCTGTAAGCAAGTGCCGCCGCAGTGGGCTCGTTTATGATACGCTTAACCTCAAGACCCGCGATTTTGCCCGCATCCTTGGTTGCCTGACGCTGTGCATCGGTGAAATATGCGGGAACGGTGATAACCGCCTCGCTTACCGTTTGACCGAGGTAGCTCTCGGCATCGGTCTTGAGCTTCTGAAGAATAATAGCCGAAATCTCCTGCGGAGTGTACTGCTTATCGTCTATCTTAACCTTATAGTCGGAACCCATCTCGCGCTTTATTGAGCTTATCGTTCTGTCCGGATTGGTAATCGCCTGACGCTTTGCCACCTGACCTACCATTCTTTCACCGTTCTTTGAAAAAGCAACAACAGAGGGTGTTGTTCTTGAGCCCTCCGCATTGGCTATAACAACCGGCTCGCCGCCTTCCATAACGGCTACGCAAGAGTTTGTTGTACCGAGATCTATACCTATGATTTTTCCCATAATGAATTACTCCTTTTATATTTTATCAATATTATCAGTTTGCCACCTTTACAATGGCAGGACGCACTACAGTGTCTCCGAGCTTATAGCCCTTTTGCAAAACCTCGGCTATCACATTTTCGCCGAGCGCTTCATCCTCAATGTGCATTACCGCATCGTGAAGGTTGGGGTCAAAGCTTTCGCCCGCGGCGCCTATTGTTTCAAGATTTAAATCCTCAGCGAGTGCCCCGAACTGCTTTATAATCATTTCAACGCCCTTAAGGTAATCCTCACTCGCCTTATCGGCGGCATTTGCGCGGTCTATGTTATCAAGTATCGGCAGCAGCTTTTTCACCACGCTTGCCTTTGCATACTCTGCCACAGAGGCGCGTTCCCTCTCGGTCCGCTTTTTGAAATTATCGAACTCCGCGGCGGTGCGCATAAGCAGGTCGCTTTTACTTTCAAGCTCGGCTTTGAGCTTATCAAGCTCACCGTTACTCTTCGGCTTTTTCTTTTTTTCTGCCTTGCTTTCTTCGTTTTCAGCTGTTGTTTTGCTCTCCTCATCAGGCACAAAGCAACCCTCCAATCACGGTTTTTTTACCACTGTGTTTATTATTATATACGGCAAAATGCAAAAGTCAAGACTTTTTGCAAAAATTTTTTGACTTTCCCTGACCTTTTACAAACTGTTCATATTTTCCATTTTTCGAGGGTGGTGTCCGCCTTTATTATATGTATATAACGGCTGTAAATAAAAACAAAAAAGTCCCCCGATATTTCGGAGGACAAATAATGTTGGCATCTACTTATTTTCCCGGGCGGCTGCCCGCCAAGTATCGTAAGCGCAAGTGAGCTTAACTTCTGTGTTCGGAATGGGAACAGGTGGACCCTCACCGCAATCAACACCAACTGAATTGTTTGCCGTTTTTGACGGCAAATGTGAGTATACCACAGCAGGCCTTTTTTGTCAAGCATTTTTTAAAAAATTATTTTGCAAACGCTTTATACATATTTATTTGATCGAAAACCGAGGGCCATTTTTGACCGCCGCCCAACGTAACGCAGATAAACTCTCTGCCGTCCTTTGTGCTGCCGAGTGTTACAAAGCAGTAGCCCGATTCGTTCACGTATCCGGTTTTGCCGGCGGTGATAACGGCGTTTTCCGCCTCGTTGCCGTACATATACGAAAAGAGCGTGCTTTGCACCGTGATGCCGTTTGGATGCTGCTTTGTTTCGGTGGTGGTGTAATAAAGGCTTGAAAGCACTGTGCGGCAAAGGTCGTTTTCAAGAGCCGCTTTCATTATAACGGCAAGGTCGTTTGCGGTGCTGTAATGGTCCTTATCAAAAAGTCCGGTACAGTTTGTAAAGTGTGTATCCGAAAGCCCTAACTCCTCCGCCTTTTTATTCATAAGCACAACAAAATCCTTTTCGCTGCCCGCTATCTTGTTGGCAAGACCTATTGCCGCGTCACCTCCCGAGGGAAGCACCGCGCCGTATATCATATCCTTTACCGTAACGGTTTCACCTGCCGAAAAGCCCACCACGGTGGCGCCGTCCTTAAAAAGCGGGTCGGTTATCTCATAGGTTATGGTATATGTATCATCAAGATTTTTTGCATTTTCGGCGGCAACCAGCGCTGTCATAATTTTTGTGGTGGAAGCGGGATAGCACCGCTCGTCAGAGCCGCGCTCGGCGATTATCGACATATCCTCGCAGGAGACAAAGGTGACGTGCTTGCTGAAAATCGTATCCGGCACCTGTGCCGTTAAGGCGGTGATATAAGGATATACCACCGGCTCCTCCATCGGCTTTTCCGATACCGTGTTTACTCTTGTTTTCTGCTGCGGAACGGTGTTTACCTTTGTTCCCTTTCCGCCAAAAATAAGCAAAGCCGCAACGCCCACGGCAACCGCACCGAGCACCGCAAGCCCTATTGAGGGTTTTATTCGAAGAGCGGCAAACCGTCCGCGTTTCTTTGCCGCTTTTATATTCTTTACCTCTGCTATGGGTGTGGTTACTTCAGCATATCTCGGCTTCTCAAGGGGTAAAACCTCCCCCTCTTCTTCCTTTTTGATACGCTGTTCTATAAGACTGAAATATTCTCCGTAGTCTTTTTCTTCAAAATAATCCGACATTACCTAAAATCCCCTGCCTGCGCCGCCGCCGCCAAAAGAGCCGCCGCCGCCCGAAAATCCGCCGAAGCCGCCGTGTGAGGAACCGCCGAAGCCGCCCGATGAGCCTCTGCCGTTTCCCATTCCCATAAACAAAAGCAAGCCTCTGCTGCCGAAAATCTTAATGTATATCCCGACAACGATAATAAGCACTATCCAGGATATAACAACTGATTTAAAATCGTTTTTCTCGTTGTTTTCCTGCTCTGCCTGCGAAAGCGGAACATAGCCCTCCTCGGGCTCTATTCCGTATTCTATATAAACTTCATTTTGCAAAGCGGTATAGAGCGAAAGAATGCCGTTTGTAAAATCGTTTGAGCTGAAATACGGCACGGCATAGTTATCAAGTATCCTGCCCACCTTGCTGTCGGGCAAAATGCCCTCAAGTCCGTAGCCAACGGTTACATAAACGTCCCTATCCTCCGTGGCAAGCAGTACCAGCGCACCGTTATTTTGCGATTTGTCGCCCACTCCCCACTCTCTGGCGAGGTTAAGCGTATACTCGGATATTTCCTCTCCGTTTGTGGATTTTACCGTAACAACCACCACCTGCGCGCCCGTTTTTGATGCAAGCTCGGCACCGCGGCTTATTATCTCGGCCTCCGCCTCTTCGGCTATCGCATCGGCAAAATCATTCGAATAAAAAAGTTTAGTGGGGGCAAGCTTTTGCTCCTGCTTGCCCTCACATCCGCAAACACAAAGAATAACCGCCGCAAGCACGGCGACACAAAGTCCCCTCTTTAAAAGCTTCATATTTTAATCAAAGCTTACCTGCGGAACAGAGTTGCTCTCCGCGGTGTTTTCAAAGTAATCCATTTTATCAAAGCCGCTTATCGAGGCTATTATGCTTGCAGGGAACCTTCTTACCGCAACGTTATACTCTTTTGCCGCGTCATTATAATCCTTACGCGCGGTGGCGATGCGGTTTTCACTGCCCGCAAGCTCATCCTGTAAAGCAGTAAAGCTTTTATCCGCCTTAAGCTCGGGGTATGCCTCTGTAACGGCATTTACCCAAACCGATACCGCCCTGTCAAGCTCGCCGCTCGCGGCAGACTGCTCGGCGGGGGTTTGCGCCGCTCCCACCTTGGCTCTTGCCTCGGTAACGGCGGTGAGTGTGCTCTGCTCATACTCGGTGTAGCCCTTTACGGTAGAAACAAAGTTGGGTATAAGGTCGGCACGGCGCTGAAGATATGTTGATATCTGCGACTGTGCCTTTTGAGCCGTTTCCTGCTTGTCCACAAAACCGTTGCGGGTGGAAACGCCCCACGCAACTATCAAAACTATTACCGCAATTACAGCAACTATCGGTATCCATGTTTTCTTTTTCATAATAATGTACTCCTTAAAATATTATTCCTCGGGGTATAAACTCCCGCCCTGCCGTAGCGGCTGTATAATAACCTGAAAAAGCTTCAGGTGGATGTCCTCCGGAAAGCTTCGTGCTCCCTTCTTCCGAACTCGGCACCGCCGCGGGAGGTCTGCAGACCCACTCCCCGAGCAGGACTTCCTTTTAAAAAATTGTAGGGTTATATAAGCGCGGTTCGCGTACAGGGCAGGATAATATTTGCTTATTACTTCTCGTCTATCTCAAAAAAGTTTTCAAGACGGTCAACAAACGCATCGGCAACGGTTTCGTACTCATCGTCATCCTCGATTTCGTAATAATACTCCTCGCCGTTTTCCTCGCCCACCTTAACTATTACCAGCTCGCCCGAATCCTCAAGCATCTTTTTCGGGTCCTCATAAGTGGGGAGCAGCGCAAGATAGCGCGCCTCATCGGTTTCTATGGCATCGAGCACCTCAAAGGTGTACTCCTTGCCGCTATCGTCCGCCAAAGTGATTATATCGGGATTGTAATCCTGTTCTTTGTTTTCCATCGGTTTCTCCTTAAAAGTTAATTTTTACCTGTGCAAGACATATTTTACAACAGTTTACTTAAATAGTCAATCACCATATATATTTTAGAGCTTTACAAAAATCAAGATATAGCGGTGTTTTTGAATAATTTTGCTTTTTCCACAAAAGTTTTAAAACTTTTGCTTGACAAATTGTTAAATATGTTGTATATTATAGACAGAGAAAGAAAGAAAGCGGTGAGTCCGAAGAACAGTTAATCTTTAAACACGGATAATTTTTTTGAAAGCGGTGGGTCCGAAAAACAGTTAACCTTGAACTCAAAACAAATAAAATGAGAGTGGTGGGTCCGATGAAGCGTTAAACCGTTAACGCAAAAAAATACTATGCAGAGGTAGATACCAATGTACAGTTTGGTTTAGGGCACACAATTTAATATAAGAAAATCATAAATCTCAGGCGGAATTATTTTCTGCCTGTTTTCTTTTTGTTTTTACCGTCCCGCGCCGTTCCCTGCGCGATTTCGGGAAATCTGTTTTCGGAGTCGGCGGTGGGCTGTATCTCATAGGTGCCGTACTTGTTTACCATATCAAAAGCATCGTGCGGCTGGCCGTGTACCGCCTCGCCCGCGAGGTCGGTTTTTATTTTGTTTTTGTTCTTTTTCATTTAAAAATCCCTCCCGCCGTATTTTTTGCAGAATAATACACTTTATTCCCTTTGACACGGAATAATATATGTGATATAATGAATGCAGAAATCCTTGCGTAGCAAGGCTTTCACACTTCGTGTGCCGAATCTTTGATTCGTCTGCACATTGAATCACGGTGTAAAAATGCCCTTGCAAGCAAGCATTTTTACTTGTGATATAATAACTCAAATACTCGGGTTATATATCGGAGGCGCAAAATATGTTAGATGTCAGATTTATTTGTGAAAATCCCGAATTGGTAAAAGAAAACATAAGAAAAAAGTTTAAGGACGATAAGCTCCCCTTGGTTTACGAAATCATAGAGGCTTACACAAAAAAGTGCGATGCCAATACCCGCGCAAACGAGCTCAGAGCCAACCGCAACAAGATAAGCAAGCAGATAGGCGTTCTTATGGGACAGGGCAGGCGTGACGAGGCCGAGGAAATGAAACAACTCGTAGCCAAGCAGGCGCAGGAGCTCAAATCCCTTGAGGAGCTTGAGGAAGAGCTCACCTTGAAGGTTAAGGAAATCGGTATGAAGATACCGAATATAGTTGACGCGAGCGTTCCCGTGGGCAAGGACGACAGCGAGAATGTAGAGGTGGAGCAGTTCGGCAAGCAGACAAATCCCGACTTTGAGATACCCTACCATACCGACATTATGGCGCTGTTTGACGGTATTGATAAGGATTCCGCCGGCAAGGTTGCGGGCGAGGGCTTTTATTACCTTATGGGCGATATTGCCCGTATGCACTCGGCGGTTACAGCCTATGCGCGCGATTTTATGATAGGCAAGGGCTTTACCTACTGTATTCCGCCTTTTATGATAAGAAGCAACGTTGTTACCGGTGTTATGAGCTTTGAGGAAATGGACGCGATGATGTATAAGATAGAGGGTGAAGACCTATATCTTATCGGCACGAGCGAACATTCGATGATAGGCAAGTTTATTGACAGTATCACCCCCGAGGAAAAGCTTCCGCTCACCCTCACGAGCTATTCGCCCTGCTTCCGCAAGGAAAAGGGTGCGCACGGCATAGAGGAGCGCGGTATCTACCGTATCCACCAGTTTGAAAAGCAGGAAATGATAGTTATCTGCAAGCCTGAGGAAAGTATGGACTGGTTTAACAAGATGTGGAGCTACTCGGTGGAGCTTTTCAGAAGTCTTGACATTCCGGTAAGAACACTCGAATGCTGCACCGGCGACCTTGCCGACCTTAAGGTTAAATCGTATGACGTTGAGGCGTGGAGTCCCAAGCAGAAAAAATACTTTGAGGTTTGCTCCTGCTCCAACCTCGGTGATGCGCAGGCGAGAAGACTCGGTATCCGTGTTAAGGACGAAAACGGCAATAAATATCTTGCCCACACCCTAAACAATACCGTTGTGGCTCCTCCGCGTATGCTTATTGCCCTGCTTGAAAACAATCTTTTGTTTGACGGCGAGCATTACAGCGTTAAGATACCCGAAGCGCTCAGACCCTATATGGGCGGCACAAAAATAATTACTTCAAACAAGGTGTATAAAAAATGAACTTTATATCGAAAATCAAATCCAACAAAAAAACGGCAATAATAGTCGCTGTTGCCGCCGTTTGCTTTCTTGTTGCCGCGGCCATACTCATAAAGATGTTGCTTATACCCGATAACGAGGATTTAAAGGAGAAATACGTAAAACCTTCGTCCTCTAAGCAGACAAGCTCTGAGGAGGAAGAAAATGCCGTAAGCCCGATAAACTTTACCGAGCTTCTCGCGCAGAACGAGGATGTTTGCGGCTGGATAACGGTTGAAGACCCCGATGAGAACGGTTTTTCCCCGATAAGCTACCCCATTATGCAGAGCAGTGCCAATGAGCCAGAGGACTTTTACCTTACCCACAACCTCGAAAAGAAATACAGCTTTGACGGCAGTATCTACATTCAGCGGTACAATAGCAGCACCTTTGCCGACAGGGTAACGGTTATCTACGGTCACGACCTTGCGGACGGCACTATGTTCACGCCTCTGCGCAGGTTCCGTAAAGCTGATTATTTCAACACCCACGATACCATTCACATCTACCGTCCGGGTCACAATATGACCTACCGAATAGTATCGGCGTTTGTTTATGACGACCGCCACCTCTTAAACGCCTTTAATTTTTATGACGATAACGATTACACCGCGTTTATCAACGAGTGCAAAAGCCCCACAAGTCTTGTGCGCAATGTGAGAAAAGACATTGAGGTTACCACAAGCGACAAGCTTATAGTGCTGAGCACCTGCACCAACGTTGAAACCGAAAGATATCTTGTTGTTGCGAAGCTTGTTGAGGATACCCCCACAACGAGCAAGGACATCCCCGCAACCTCAAAGGTATCGTCAGGCAGCTGAACGCATACAGCATTCCGTAGGGTGCGGATGCCCACATCCGCCCGATTATATATCCATTCGGCTTTGCCGAATAAATACAAATAAAGAAAGGGACGATGCGAGCATCGTCCCTTTCAGTCTGATATCCGAGTTCACTCGGTGCATTCTTTTATTCCGTTATCTTTCTTACAACATAGGACGCGGCAAGCATTCCGGCGCAGGCAGGCACAAACACCATACTCGCGGGCGGATGTGAGCCGCCTTTATTTGTATCCTCTGCAAGTGCGTGTATTGGGATTTCGTCCGTCCACACAACCGGCACGTTTTCAATGCCGCGCACCTTAAGCTCTTTTCTCATAACGCGGCAGAGCGGACAGCTCTCGGTTTTCTTTATATCGTCTATCCTCAGCCTTTCGGGATAAAGCTTGTTGCCGGTGCCCATAACACTTATTATGCCTTTGCCGTGCTTTTTTGCGCCGTCAATTATAAAAAGCTTTGCGGTAACGTTATCCACCGCGTCTATTATAAAATCAAGGTTATCAAACGGTATTTCGCTTTCGGGTGTTACAAAGGTATCAAAAGCGAAAACCTTTATATCGGGATTTATATCCTTAAGCATTTTTTCGCACACCGCGACCTTTTTTTCACCGAGTGTGCTTTGCGATGCCACAAGCTGACGGTTGATATTCGTTACCCCCACCGTATCGTTATCGTAGAGATAAACACATCCCACACCGCTCCTCGCAAGCGCCGCCGCGGCATAAGACCCCACACCGCCTATGCCGAAAACGGCAACAACGGAGTTTTTAAGCTTGTTAAGATTTTTTTCGCCTATCAGCGACACAGTACGCGAAAAGCGTTCGTCCATATCATTCACCGTCAAGCAGTTTTATAAGCTCGGGCAGTTTTTCCTCAAAGTTCACCCCGTATTTCATATAGGTGTAGTTTTCCTTGGTGTTCTTTATGCAAAGGGCGGTAAACTTCGCCGCAATTTCAGCCGACCTTAAAAGCGATTTGCCCTTTAAGATACCGCTCGTGAGGGCGCTTGAGAAAACATCTCCCGTACCGTGATAGAGCGCGTCCACCCGTTTTGTGAACACATATTCGGTTTTTCCGTTTTCACAGCAGGCGGCGCCTATTTCGCCCTCGGCAAAGCTTACACCGGTAAGCACTATCCTTGCATCGGTCATAGCCCTTAATTTTTCTATCATCGTGTCGATATATTCCTTATCGTATGGGGGCGCCTTATATTCCATACCTATCATAAGCGCCGCTTCGGTGATGTTGGGGGTTATTATATCCGCCGCTTGGCAAAGCTTTTTCATATTCTCGGGAAAATCCTCGGGGAAACCGCCGTAAAGCTTGCCGTTATCCGCCATAACGGGGTCAACTACCAAAAGGGTGCTTTGGTCTGATATCAGCTTTGCCGCCTCTATCACTATACCTATCTGCTCCTTTGAGCCTAAATATCCCGTGTAAATCGCGTCAACGGTTATTCCCTCTTTTTTCCAATGCTGTGCTATGGGCAGGATATCGTCCGTGAGGTCACGGAAGGTGTATCCCGAAAAGCCGCCCGTGTGGGTGGATAAAACGGCGGTGGGAATGACCGCGGTTTCTATACCTGTTGCCGAGATAACCGGCAACGCCACCGTAAGCGAGCACTTGCCGAAGCAGGAAATATCGTGTATCGCGGCAACTCTTTTTTGTATCATTTTAAAGACCTTTCTTTCTTTTTGATTTTTTTGGGACAAAATGTGTTAAGCGGACAGCTTTCGCAGTTTGCCTTTCTTGCGGTGCATATATCACGACCGAAAAGCACACTGCGGTGGCAAAAACCGTTTGAGCTGTCGGCAGGAAGCAGCTTTCGCATCTGCCGCTCCACGGCAAGCGGATTATCGGTGTTTACAAGCCCCAATCTGTTGCAAAGCCTTATAAAGTGGGTATCGCATACAACGGCGGGCTTTCCGTAAATATCCCCGCAAACGAGGTTGGCGGTTTTCCTGCCCACGCCCGGTAAAAGGGTGAGCTTTTCCACCGTATCGGGTACAACCCCCGAAAAATCGTTTACTATGCCTTTTGCGATGCCTATTAAATCCTTTGCCTTGGTTTTGTAAAGTCCGCAGCTTTTAATCAGCTCCTCTATTTCGCAAAGCTCGGCTTTTGCCATACTCTGCGCATCGGGGAAACGGGCAAAAAGCTCTTTCGTTACTATATTCACCCTTGCATCGGTGCACTGCGCCGAAAGTCTTGTTGCGATAAGCAGCTCAAAGGCGGTTTTATAGTTTAATGAGCATACAGCATCGGGATAAAGCTCCTCAAGTGCCTTTACCGCCATAGCCGCCGTTTCGGTTTTTCTCATTTTAAACCTCAAGCCTCATATCGCCCGCTTTTATAAATCTCAGCTTGCGCATACCCTCGGATATTGCAAGACTTATAACTGCGGGGAGCACAAAATGCATAAGCACTATTTCAACTATTGCAAGGGTGGGGGAAATGGCGGTGATGTTTTTTGTTGCCGTGGGGTTTACCATCTCGGAAAAAGCGGCAAACTGTCCCACAAGTCCGGCAGAGCCCATACCCGAGCCCACAGGTGTGCTTATCATCTTTAACAGCTTTGATGAAACGGGACCTAAAATCGCACTTGATATAATGGAGGGCAGCCAGATAAGCGGATGCTTTACGATGTTCGGCATCTGTATCATCGAGGTGCCTATGCCCTGCGCAAGCAGACCGCCGAACCTGTTTTCACGGTAGCTTATAACCGCAAAGCCCACCATATTACAGCAGCATCCCACGGTGGCGGCTCCTGCCGCAAGTCCCGAAATACCCATTGATATTCCTATCGCCGCGGAGGATACCGGCAGGGTTAAAAGCATACCCATAACCACCGATACAATCATACCGCCCAGAATAGGCGATTTGTTAACATTTATATTCACTATGTTGCCGAGCCACAGCATCGCCTTTGAGATGTACGGCCCCACAAAATAGCCCGCGGCACAGCCTGCGAGTATACAGCAAAGGGGCGTGAGTATGATTTCGAGCTTGGTTTTGCCCGAAACAAGACTGCCTATTTCAACCGCTATGTAAGCTGCGATAAATGCGCCGAGCGGCTCACCGGGGGCGCCTGCCTTAAATCCCTCAAACGCCACATTCGGAAAGGCGCCGACCATACCGCAAACCGCCGCCGAAACCGCCGTTAAGGGCGATGCTTTAAGCTTTACCGCAACGCCTATTCCTATACCTGCACCCGTTACCGTTTTGGCAACACTGCCTATGGCGGTGAGATACGAGCCTATAACTCCGCCCGTAAGCGACCCTATCTGGGATATTATCGTACCGATTATAAGGGTTGCGAAAAGTCCGTATGCCATACCCGAAAGCCCGTCAATAAACAGACGGTTAAGGTACTTTTTTATTGCTCCCATACCGTGTCCCCCTCAAAAACTCGTTATTTTTCTTATTATAACCCCGCCCGCGATATTTTACAACACAAAAATACGGGTTGTAATGCGAAAGATTTTATGCTAAAATGATGAACGGTGATTTTTATGACAGAAATATATGTTGTGCGCCATTGCGAGGCGCAGGGTAACGTTACACGTTCATTTCAGGGCGTTACCGATACCGATATAAGCGAGCTCGGGGAAAAACAACTTTCTTTTTTATCCGACCGCTTTAAAAACATTCACATTGACGCGGTTTATTCAAGTCCCTTTAAAAGAGCGCTCAGAACCGCGGCGGCGGTGGCAGACCCGAAAGGGCTTGAAATCAACAAAATGTACGAGCTGCACGAGATAAACGGCGGCGTGCTTGAGGGAAGACCCTTTGCCGAGGTGTTTGCCGAAAGGCCCGATATCGCGGATATATGGGATAATCACCCCGAGGACCTTGACCCTGAAAGCGGCGAAAAAATGACCGTGGCATACGAGCGCATTTATGCCGCTGTTCGCGAAATAGCCGATAAAAACCGCGGCAAATCGACAGCGGTTTTCAGCCACGGCGGTGCCATAAGGTGTCTTAACTGCCGCCTTTTGTTCGGCGATATAAAGCGCTTAAAGGATACAAACTGGTGTGAAAACACCGGTGTTTCGCTTATAAGGTTTGACGATGACCTTAACCCCACACTCGTTTTTATGAACGACAGCAGTCATGTGCCGGATGAGTATATGCCCAAAAGAAGCCGGCTTGCAACACTCCACGGCAGTACCGAAGCGGAGAAAAAGGTATGATAATAATGTCGGTGGATTTGGGCCTTGCGCGAACGGGTATCGCCGCAAGCGATATAAACGAGACCTTTGCTTTCCCGAAAACCGTTATAACCGAATATAACCCCGAAAGGCTCATCGAAAAAATCGCCGCCTGTGCTAAAGAGTACGGCGCCGGAAAAATCGTGGTGGGGCTTCCCGTTAATATGGACGGTACAAAGGGCGACCGCGCAAAATACTGCGAGGAAACAGCGCTTAAAATTGCCGAAAAAACAGGGCTTTGCGTTGACCTTGCGGACGAGCGGTGCACCACCGTGCAGGCTTCCCGTTATCTTGATATGAACGATACCCGCGGCAAAAAACGCAAGCAGGTGATAGACGCGGTAGCGGCGGTGGTTATACTTGAGGACTATTTAAAAGGTCAAAAATCAAGGTAACTCTTTTGCAGAGTAAAAAGTGTTACAAAGCACCGGCTTTATCGGGAGAATATTTTTTGCATATTCGATATTGTTTTTTATTTAACAAATTGGTATAATGATACGGTAATATTTCCGAAACCCGTCGATATACGGTGTATTGAGAAGAAGTAGAACAGATGTGTCCTGTTGCCAAGGGTCCGCACCACGGCCCCGCTCCGATACCGGAGGAAGGCAAGTGGATACTCGCAAAAGAGATTAAGGACATTTCGGCTTACACCCACGGTGTGGGCTGGTGCGCTCCCCAGCAGGGCGCCTGCAAGCTTTCTCTCAATGTTAAAAACGGTATCATCGAAGAGGCTCTCGTTGAGACCATCGGTTGCTCGGGTATGACCCACTCGGCGGCAATGGCTGCCGAAATCCTCCCCGGAAAAACCGTGCTTGAGGCTCTCAACACCGACCTTGTATGCGATGCCATAAATACCGCTATGCGTGAGCTTTTCTTGCAGATAGTTTACGGCAGAAGCCAGTCTGCGTTCTCCGAGGGCGGCCTTGTTATAGGCGCAGGTATGGAGGACCTCGGCAAGGGCGCACGCTCAATGGTCGGCACTATGTACGGCACCAAGGATAAGGGCGTGAGATACCTTGAAATGACCGAGGGCTACTGCACAAAAATGGCGCTTGACGAAAACAACGAGGTTATCGGTTATGAGTTTGTATCTCTCGGCAAAATGACCGACTTTATCAAAAAGGGTATGGAGCCCAACGAGGCTTATGAAAAATCCATAGGTCACTATGGCAGATTCAGCGAAGAAGACGGCGCGGTTAAGTATATCGACCCGCGCAAAGAATAAGGAGGTACTCTGATATGGCACAGTTTGAAGGTTATGAGAGACGCGAGGCTAAAATCCTCGGTGTTCTTAAAAATTACGGTATCTCCTCAATAGACGAATGCAAGGAGATATGCGAAAAGTACGGTATAGACCCCTACACAACCGTTCAGGAAACCCAGCCCATCTGCTTTGAGAACGCAAAGTGGGCTTACACCGTGGGCTCGGCGATAGCTCTTAAAGAGGCTGAGCGCACCGGCGATAAGTCGGCAGCCACCGCCGCGGCAAACATCGGCGTGGGTCTGCAGTCGTTCTGTATCCCCGGCTCGGTTGCCGAAAACCGCAAGGTTGGTTTGGGCCACGGAAATCTCGGTAAGATGCTGCTTTCGGAAGAAACCGAATGCTTCTGCTTCCTCGCAGGTCACGAGTCATTCGCGGCGGCTGAGGGCGCTATAAAAATCGCACTCAACGCAAACAAGGTAAGAATTAAGCCCTTGCGCGTTATACTCAACGGTCTCGGCAAGGATGCTGCGTATATCATTTCGAGAATAAACGGCTTCACCTTTGTTGAAACCGAGTTTGACCCCTATACAGAGGAGGTTAAGGTTGTTTCCACCAAGGCTTTCTCGAAGGGTGCAAGAGCAGATGTTAAGTGCTACGGTGCGGATAATGTTCCCGAGGGCGTTGCGATTATGAGACTTGAGAACGTGGGCGTTTCCATCACCGGCAACTCCACCAACCCCACCCGTTTCCAGCACCCCGTTGCAGGCACCTATAAAAAATGGTGTGTTGAAAACGGCATAAAATACTTCTCGGTAGCCTCCGGCGGCGGCACCGGCAGAACCCTCCACCCCGATAATATGGCTGCCGGCCCCTCAAGCTACGGTATGACCGACACTATGGGCCGTATGCATTCCGATGCTCAGTTTGCAGGCTCATCTTCCGTTCCCGCTCACGTTGAGATGATGGGACTTATAGGCGCGGGCAACAACCCGATGGTCGGTATGACCGTTGCGTGCGCGGTTGCCGTTCAGCAGGCACTCAATAGGTAATAATCGGTTGTAAAAAAGCACTTGCGTTTGCAGTGTGTTCTTAAGGACACACTGCAACGAAATAAATCCCTGACGGGATTTTCGATATGCCTTATAGGC
>JAZUGP010000024.1:0-10911 GCA_045641225.1 Acutalibacteraceae bacterium | reverse complement strand
GCAATCCGAGCAATTCTTCTGTAAAATGATTGTAGAGCATATTTGGTCCTCCGTTCATGGTTTCTAAGCAATTCCATTTTAACGGATTTTTTCCAAATATGCTCTACTTTTTTATTTTCCCTTCGTAGGCTCTACTTGGTTACCCCAACATTTATTATAGAGCCCATAAATGTAAAAGCGCCGGCTGACAAAAAGCAAAACGAAAACACCTGCCAAAGACAGGTGTTTTATCTTGCCGCGCTATGTCTTTTCTTTTCTTACCCTCTCGAAAAAGCCGGTTATCAGCCTTTCGCACTCGGCCTGCTTTACGCCGCCGTAGATTTTTGGGGACGGCGCAAGGTTTAGTTTACATAACTCCGCCTTGCTTTCAATACAGCCGGCGGTTTTATCGTAAGCCCCGAACACAACCTCGGATATCCGCGAGTTTATAATTGCGCCGGTACACATAACGCAGGGCTCAAGAGTGACGTAAAGCTCACAGCCGTCAAGCCGCCAATCGCCTATGGTGTTGCCGGCATCCTTTATGGCAATGCACTCGGCGTGGGAGAAAACGCTGTTATCCGCATTGCAGGTGTTGTACCCTTTTCCGATAACAACTCCGTTTTTAACCACCACCGCGCCCACGGGCACCTCGTTTTCGTCGGCCGCCTTTTGGGCTAAGGCTATGGCATCAAGCATAAATCTTGTGTCCATTTTTTGTTCCTATACAAAGAAATATTTTATTGCCTGCACCAAAAACAGTATTACAAAAACAAGGGTAAAGGGCGAGGCAAAATATCTTATATACTTTTCCTTTTCGGAAAGCTCTGTTTTTGCAGGCGGTATTTTCAACGCATCGCGGTCTTTGAGCTGTTCGGCAATCAGCAGATATACCGCCGCCACCACCGCTATCGCAACAAACACGGTATATATAAGGTTCAAAGCCGCACTGCTTACATAGGCTTTTGCATAATCAACCAGTACCGCGAGCAGATTGTTTGCGCAGTGCACCGCCATACAAACGAATATGCTTCCCGTTTTAAGCCTTATAAAGCCGAGCGCCAAGCCCACCATTATTGCAAAGGGCATCTGGTCGAAGTTGCCGTGCATAATCCCGAAAATCACCGCCGAGGTAACGAGCGCAAAGGTATCGCCGTATTTTTTAAGCAGACCCATCGCTATTCCGCGGCAGGCAAACTCCTCAACGAGCGCCGGCATCACCGCGGTTGCTATGAGCGAGAGAATAAACCCGTTTGCGCCCGAGGGGGTTTCATCGGCAAAGGAGGGATAGGTTATACCCCACTGCTCAAGCAAATTGCCTGCGTACTGCACCGCGATATTTGAAAAACAGCAAAAGCCGAAGCCGATAAAAAACCACTTGACCGCCGTGCCCTTTTTGGGGGGACCGAAAGCGCCGGTTTTTCCTATGTTTTCCTTAAGCAGCACAGCCGAAACGGCAAAGGGCAACACAAAGCTTAATGCGGACACGAGCACCTGAACGAGCTGTGAAATATACTCATTTCGCAAAATCGTGACCGCCCTTTGCGGACCTATGCCGAAAAGTCCGAAAACCGATATTGTGGGCACCGACCAATAGACCATTGCGAGATAAACAAAGGTCATCGAAATACCTATGGCGGCGGAGACCTTAAGCAGTCCCTTTTTTTCGCTTTCCTCTTTTTTGTTTTCGGTATAGTCGCGGAAGCTGTATTCGATTTTTTCGGAAAAGCGGATAGGCTCCGCCGCGGGCGAAGTGCCGCTTTCCGAAAAGGTTTCGCTGTTTAACCTTTGGTTTTCTGATTCCTTTTCGGTGTTTTCTCCCGAAAAGTTTTCACCGTATGCGTTATCATTCATCGTCTGCTACCGTATCGGGTTCGTTTTCAAGCGCCTTTTCATCGGCGGTTTCGGTTGCATCTCCCGAATCGGCATCAGCCGCCTCGGGGGAGGCGTTAATCTCGGAGTCGTCATGCTCGGCAAGAGCCACCGAGAGTATCCTCTCGCCCTCGCCCACACGCATTACCCTTACACCCTTTGCGGGACGGGCAAACTCGGAGATGTCGCCTGCGTATATCCTTATTATTATGCCGTTTGAGGCTATCATTATTATATCGTCCTCATCGGTAACGGGGAGGGACGCCGCAACCTTACCGTATTTTGCGGTGCGGTAGTTTGTAATACCCTTACCGCCGCGCGACTGCAAGCGGTAATCGCTTATGGGACTTATTCTGCCGTAGCCCGTTTCGGTTACCGTGAGAAGCCTTGTGTTCTCATCGCAAACCGCCAAAGAAGCCACCGTGTCGCCCTCGCGCATATTCATCGCCTTTACGCCGCGCGCCGTTCTGCCCATTGCACGGACGTTGTTTTCGTTAAACCTTATTGAGAAGCCGTCACGCGTTGCAATAAAGATGTCGTTTTTGCCGTTGGTCATACGGACAAAGGCAAGCTCATCGTCCTCATCTATCGAGATGGCGATAATGCCGCTCTTTCTCGTGTTCTTGAAATCGGAAAGGCGGGTGCGCTTGATAATGCCCTTCTTTGTTACCATGGTAACAAAGTTTTCGTTTTCATCTGAGGCGGTAACCGGCATAATAACGGTTATCTTCTCCTCGGGCATAAGCGGAACAACGTTTACAATGTTAAGTCCCTTTGCGGTGCGTGAGCCCACGGGTATCTCGTATGCCTTTATTCTGTAAACACGGCCTAAGCTGCTGAACAGCATAATGTGGTCGTGCGAGGAGCAGGTGAACATACTCTCCACCACATCGTCCTCACGGGTGGTCATACCGGTAATGCCTCTGCCGCCGCGGTGCTGTACCGTATAGGTATCGCAGGGGAGACGTTTGATATAGCCGTTCAGGGTCTTTGTGATAACGCAGTCCTCAACCGGAATAAGATCCTCTATGTCAACCTCACCGGCAACATCCGAAATATCGGTGCGGCGGTCGTCCGAGAACTTATCGCGGAGATTTAACGACTCGGTTTTCACTATATCGAGTATTCTCGCCTCGTGAGAAAGGATATCGTCACAGTCCTTGATAAAGGCAAACTTTTCATCAAGCTCATCGAGTATTTTTTGTTTTTCCATACCGGCAAGCTTACCGAGCTGCATCTGAACTATCGCGGTGGTCTGAACATCGTCAAGTCCGAAACGGTCGGTAAGTGCCTGCTTACTGTCGGGAATGGTCTTGCTGTTTCTTATTATCGCGATTACCTCGTCGATAAAGTCAAGCGCAATCTTAAGACCCTCAAGTATATGCGCGCGCTCAGCCGCCTTGTTGCGGTCGAACACCGTTCTTCTTCTTATTATCTCGCACTGGAAGTCAATGGCGTTTTGCAGCATCTCCTTAAGGGTGAGTATCTGCGGCTTGCCGTTTACTATCGCAAGCATTATTGCGCCGAAGGTGGTTTGCAGTGCGGTATAGGAATAAAGCTTGTTGAGAACCACCTGTGCATTGGCATCGCGTTTTATGTCAACCACTATCTTGATGCCGCCGTCACGCTTTGAGGAATAGTCCACAACATCGTCAATGCCCTCTATTTTTTTCTCTGCCGCGAGGTCATATATATGTTTAACGAGGTCTTTTTTCTTTACTCTGTAGGGTATCTCGGTGATAACTATTCTGAACTTGCCGCTTGAGGTTTCCTCAATTTCGGCCTTGCCGCGAACGGTTATCTTGCCTCTGCCCGTTGCATAGGCGGCACGGATACCGCTTCTGCCCATAATTGTGCCGCCGGTCGGAAAATCGGGGCCCTTTATGTACTGGCAAATTTCCTGCAGGTCGGCATCGGGGTTATCGATAAGACAGCACATACCGTCAATAACCTCGCCTAAATTATGGGGAGGTATCTCGGTTGCCATACCTACGGCTATACCCGACGAGCCGTTAACAAGCAGCTGCGGAAATCTCACCGGCAGTACAACCGGCTCTTTTAAGCGGTCGTCATAGTTGGGCACCATATCAACGGTGTCCTTATCAATATCGTCGAGCATATGAACCGAAAGACGGTTCATTTTTGCCTCGGTGTAACGGTAGGCGGCGGCAGGGTAGCCGTCAATATTACCGAAGTTTCCGTGGCCGTCTATCAGCGGATATCTTAAGGAGAAGTCCTGTGCCATACGCACCATTGCATCGTAAACACTCATATCGCCGTGGGGGTGATAACGGCCGAGCACGGTGCCCACGGTATCGGCGCACTTGCGGTACTGCTTATCGGGGGTAAGTCCGTTTTCGTACATGGTATAAAGTATTCTGCGGTGTACCGGCTTTAATCCGTCACGCACATCGGGGAGGGCTCTGCCCACAAGCACCGACATAGAATACTGCAGCATACTTTCTTTAACCTCATCGGTTATCTCAACGTTATTTATTTTTGTGTTTTCGTCCTCAGGCCAAAACACATTTTCGTGATTCTTTGCCATTTATAAAACCTCTCCTTTCCTTAAATATCAAGGTCTGTTGCGTAAATTGCGTTGTCTTCAATAAACTTTCTTCTCGGCTCAACCTCTTCGCCCATAAGGGTGGTGAATACCTCGTCCGCCAGCGCGGCATCCTCCATGGTAACCTTTGACATGGTTCTTGTTTCGGGGTTTAATGTGGTTTCCCAAAGCTGATCGGGGTCCATTTCACCGAGACCTTTATAGCGCTGAACATCGGCGCTGCCGCCAAGCCGCTCTATATACTCCGCTTTTTCCTCATCGGTAAAGGCATCGAAGTGCTGTTTGCCCTTTGAAACCCTGTAAAGCGGCGGATTTGCAAGATATATATGACCTGTGTGAATAAGCTCGGGCATATATCGAAAGAAGAAGGTTAAAAGAAGTGTTCTGATGTGGCTGCCGTCAACATCGGCATCCGCCATAATAACTATTTTGTCGTAGCGAAGCTTCTCTATATCAAAGTTTTCGGCAATGCCCGTGCCCAAAGCGACGATTACGGGGGTCAGCTTATCATTTCCGTAAACCTTATCCGCACGCGCCTTTTCAACGTTCAACATCTTGCCCCAAAGGGGAAGTATCGCCTGATAGGTTGAGTTTCTGCCCTCAACCGCGCTGCCGCCGGCACTGTCTCCCTCAACGATGAATATTTCGGTTTTGGAAGCATCGTTTGAGATGCAGTCGGTAAGCTTTTCGGGCATTCTCGATTTATTTCCTATGCCTGCCTTGTTTCGTGACGCGTCACGCGCCTTTTGCGCCGCCTCACGCGCGTTTGACGAGGCTATCGACTTATCAAGTATTATTTTTGCTTCCGCCGGATGCTCCTCGAGATACTGATACATCTTATCTGCAACAACCGAGCTTACAAGTGTGCCTATTGAGGTGTTGCCGAGCTTTGCTTTTGTTTGGGACTCAAACTGCGCATCGGGAAGCTTAACGCTCACAACGGCAATCATACCCTCCATAATGTCGTCGCCCTTAAGGTTGTTGTCGGCATCCTTTAAGAACTTGAAGTTTCTGCCGTATTTGTTTACAACCCTTGAAAGACTGTTTTTAAAGCCCTGCTCGTGGGTACCGCCGTCCACCGTGTGAATTGTGTTTGCGAAGGACATTATTTTGCTATCGTAGCCGGTACTCCATATAAGGGCTATTTCGGCGGTTTGGTCCTTACTGTCCCCCGAAAGATAGATAACATCGGAATTAAGCTTTTCTTTTTTTGATTTTTCGAGCAGATATTCCACATAAGACCTGATACCGCCCTCAAAACAAAGGTCGTCACTGCGGTCGGGAATGGTCAGCTCGTCTGTGCGCAGGTCCTTAAGCACTATTCTTATTCCCGCGTTTAAAAACGCCTGCTCTCTAAGACGGAATAAAAGGGTATCATAATCGTAACGGGTGGTATCGGTAAATATTGTGGGGTCGGGCTTAAAGGTTACGGTAGTACCCGTTTCGTTTGTTGTGCCCGTAACCGTGAGGTCGGTTTTGATATTGCCTGATTCATACCTCTGGAGGTAGATGCTCTTACCGTCCTTAACCTCAACCTCGAGCCACTCGGAAAGCGCGTTAACAACCGATGCGCCCACGCCGTGCAAACCGCCCGAAACCTTATAACCGCTTCCGCCGAACTTACCGCCCGCGTGAAGAATGGTGAATACAACACTTACGGTGGGTATTCCCTTTTGCGGATGTATGCCTACCGGTATTCCGCGTCCATTATCCGAAACGCGCACTATTCCGCCGTCAAGCAGTTCCACGGTTATTTTATCGCAGTAGCCTGCAAGCGCCTCGTCGATTGAGTTATCAACTATCTCGTAAACAAGGTGATGAAGACCGCGCTCACCGGTAGAGCCTATATACATACCGGGTCTTTTTCTTACCGCTTCAAGTCCTTCAAGTACCTGAATTGAGCTTTCATCATAATTTTCATTTACAGGCAAATTGTTTTCGTTACTCATTTTTTTCTCCCTTTATTAAATACTGTCTATATATCCCGACCGCTTAAGCAAGGTGCTTGAGGATAACTGCGAAAGGTAAACCGTGTTTTTTTCGTATTTCCCGTTGCAAACCACAAAAGACTTAGGCAGGTCAAGGCTTATTGTCTTTATTTTTTTTCTTTTTTGGGCGATATTTAAAAAATCGCGTGTTTTTTTGGAAACCGAGGTGGAGTCAAGGTCGAATATACCGATAACCTCGCTTGATTTTATCATCACGTTATTGCCGAGATGGATATACATTAAATTATACACCCTTCTTTTATCTTGAATATTTTTCCGTTTTTAAGACCTTTTGTGTTGTTAACATCACAGCAGGTTATAAAAGACTGCATATTTTTAATTCTGTTAAGCACAAAGTTTTGCCTTTTTACGTCAAGCTCGCTCATAACATCGTCAAGCAAACAAACGGGATATTCACCGCTTATCTCATAAAGCACGTTTGCACCCGAAAGCTTAAGCGATAATGCCACGCTCCTTTTTTGTCCCTGCGAGCCGAAAAGCCGTGCGTCCTTACCGTTTATATAAAATATTATTTCGTCACGGTGGGGACCTACCGAGGTAGTTCCCGTAAACATATCCTCTTTACGCGAAGCCTCTAACTTTTCCTTTATTTTATCACAATTATTTGCGACATACACCGTCACAATTTCTTCTCTCCCGCCTGACATTCCGCCGTAAATCTCGGGAAGATGGGTATTCAGCTTTTTTATAAATTCGGTACGGTATTTTATTATTTTTTCGCCGTGTTTTGCTATTTCTTCTTCAAAAACATCAAGCATAACCGCAAGACTGCCGTCATACTTATATTCTTTTATAATTTTGTTGCGCTGTATTACCGCCCTTGTGTATTCTTTTACGGTTTCTATATACGAAGGATATATATTTCCTATCGAAACATCTAAAAATTTTCTTCTTTCGCTCGGACCGTCGGTAACAAGCTTTAAATCTGAAGGAGAAAAAACAATAGCCTTAAAGCTTTCCGAAAGGTTTGTTACGGAGTTTAATTTTTTTCCGTTTAAAAATGCCTCTTTTTTCTCGCTTAAAACTATCTCGGCATTTTTTTTAACTCCCTCAAAGCAAAAATCACATTTAAGCTTTGCTTTTTCTTCCCCTTCTTTTATAAGGTTTATATCCTTTGTACCGCGAAAGCTTTTAAATCCCGAAAAAAGCCAAAGCGCTTCTATAAGATTTGTTTTTCCCTGCGCGTTTTCCCCGCAGATAACATTCATTCTTTCATCGGGCGAAAACTCAATATTTTTTATGTTTTTAAAGTTTTTGCAGATAAGCTTTTCAACCTGCATTTTTTATTACTATTCCTTTTCCCTCAAATTCCGCCGTATCGTTTATATAAAGCTTTTTACCTCTTTGTGTGCATATTTCTCCGTTTACTGTTACCTCACCGTTTTGTATAACATTTTTTGCGTGGCCTCCGGTAACACAAAAAGAAGCAAGCTTTAAAGCGCTGTCAAGTCTTATAAAATCCTCTTTTATAAATATTTCCTTATAATCCATTATTTTAACCTCATCGGCATAACAAGATATAAGAAATCTTTATTGCTTTCATCGGCGCTTCTTATAACAATACCGGCATCTGAACCGTTAAATCTGAACAGAATATCACCGCTGTCGCAAGCCTTTAAGGCATCAAGCAGATAACGGCTGTTCATTCCTATTTCAAAAGACTCGCCCTCAAGCGCAACCGGAAGCTTTTCGGTTGCTCTGCCCATAGCCGTGGTACAACTTACCGTTAAGGTTTCATCCTTAAATATCCACCTTACAGGTGTTGAAAACGTATCATTTATTAAAAGGGACGCTCTTTCAACCGCATCTGTTATTTCGTTTGAATTAAGAACGGCGCTTTGCTTATATTCATCGGGAATAATCTTAACAAAGTTTACAAACTCTCCCTCTAAAAGACGCGATATAAACACATAACCGTTGATATCAAAAGAAACAAGTCTTTTTCCTACGGTTATTTCAACATTCTCGGTGTTTTCATCAATAAGCTTAACCGCTTCGTTCATCGCCTTGCCGGTCATAACAAATTCGGTTTCTGCACTTGTTTCAACCTTGTGACGGCGGATTGCAAGACGGTAGCCGTCAATCGCAACCATCTGCAAAACATTTTCCTTTACCGAAACATAAATACCGGTAAGAATAGGTCTTGTTCCCTCTATCTGCGATACCGCAAAGATAGTCCCTCTTACCATATCGGTTAATATTTCACCGTTTATGCTCGCTTTTTCTCCCTCACTCACAGAGGGCATTTCGGGAAAATCGGTGGCGTCCATTCCCATAATATCAAAAACCGACTCGTTACATAAAATGTGGCACATCAGTCTTTCATCGGTTTCAATATTAACCTGAGGTCCGTTCATTCTTCTCAAAATGTCGGCAAGAAGACGGGCATTTATAACAATAGCCCCCTCTTCCTCGCAAAGGGCATATATTTCCTTTTTCATTCCCATTTCAAGATTATATGCGCAAAGGGAAAGACAGCCTTTTTGAGCGGTCATTAAAATACCGTCAAGCACAGGCATAGAGGTTTTTGAACCAACAACCTTTTGAAGTCTTGAAACTGCGTCAAGCAGGGCGGCTCTTTCAACGTTGATTTTCATTTTTTGTTCCTCCGAGCATTAAAAAAATAATAAATAAATAACAATAGTAATAGGTGCGGTTAAAACGGTTTATAAGTGGTATTTATTACCTTTAATAAAAGATTTTTAAGGTTGATAAAAAATTTGATAAAAATTTAAAAACTTTTCAATTTTTTTACTTTTAAACGCGGTGTTTATAACCTTTCGGTTAATTAAGTTTGATAAGTAGAAAAACTACTGCCCTTTAAGGTTTTTGATAATATCGTTTACAAGCTCTTTTTCATAAGGCTTTTCGGCAAGGTATTCCGAAACGGTTTTAACATTGTAAAGAACGGTTGAATGGTCTTTATTAAACTTTTCCCCTATCTGCTTATAAGATAAATCGGTGGTTTCCTTTGAAATATACATCGCAACCTGCCTTGCAAGAGCAAGCTGGGCTGTTCTTCTCGGCGATAAAATATCGCTTTCCGATACATTGTAGGATTTTGCAACCTCGGAAATTATCTTTTCCACCTTTATAGGCTCGGGCTTGGAGTCGTTTATGGCTTCTTTTATGTAGGTCTGCACTATGCCTATATTCGGCTCCTTGTGCTGAATCTGAACAAAAGCCACAAGCTTTTTCACAACACCCTCGAGCTGACGGGTGTTTACCTTTATATGCTCCGCGATATAGTAGATAAGATTTTCCTCAAGCCTAAGACCGCTCTCCTCCGCTTTTTTGCGGATAATTCCCACTCTGGTCTCAAAGTCAGGCGACGACATATCCGCAAAAAGTCCCGAGGAAAGACGCGAGCGTATTCTCTCATCAAGAGTTTTGATTTCCTTTATGGGCCTGTCCAACGTAACGATTATCTGCTTGCCGTTCTGATAAAGGGTGTTAAAGGTGTTGAAAAACTCCTCCTGCGTGGCTTCCTTACCGGCGATAAAATGAATATCATCGATAAGCAGAACATCAAGATTGCGATACTTATTATGAAAATCGTCCATAGTGGACATACCGAGCGAGCCGTCCTTAAGAGCGTTTATAAGCTGGTTTGTAAAATCCTCGCTTCTTATATAAGCCACCTTTTTGTAAGGAAAAAGCTTTTTGATTTCGTTTTTTATGGCGAGCATCAGGTGGGTTTTGCCCACACCCGAGGGACCGTAGATAATAAACGGGTTATATATTATCCTCTCGTTTTGGGCAACGGCAAGCGCCGCCGCGTGTGCAAAACGGTTTGTGGAGCCGATTATGAAATTATCAAAGGTGAAAAAGTCCTCAAAAGAAAGCCCCTCGCCGTGAAGCTCGGCTGCGATTATGTTTTGCTCCTCACCCTCAAAGATAATGTGCGGCTTGGTCTCAACACCCAAAATCTTAAAAAGGGCATCGGAAAGCACGGGCGTGTAGGTTTTTTCGATTACCTCACGGAGATATTCGTTATCGCACGAAATAACAAATGCGCCGTTATCCACGGCAACGGGTGAAAGGTGTGTGAAAAAGGTATCAAAAGCAACCTCGGTGACGGTGTTTTTACATTCCTCGCAAATCAATCTCCATAAATCATCAAGAGAATTAACAGGCATTTTTATCCTCCCCAATATCTATATATATAAATATAATACTATAAATAATTATACATTTTAAAGTATAGCATAAACTTTAAAGTATTTCAACAATTATTTTAAGCAGTAGGGGACGATGCCCACATCGTCCCGATTATATATATCCATTCGGCTCAGCCGAACACAACGGGCGGAAGTGAATATCGTCCCCTACGGTCTGACTGCTGATAAAAAAAACAGCCCCTTTGCAGTGTGTTCTTAAGGACACACTGCAACGAAATAAATCCCTGACGGGATTTTCGATATGCCTTATAGGCTCGATATGTTGAGGTGCAACTCGATATGCACTGCGGTGCAAGAGGGATTT
>JAZUGP010000023.1:0-25242 GCA_045641225.1 Acutalibacteraceae bacterium | reverse complement strand
GGGGTCGGTAAGGGCGTCCGCCGGAACATAAACCGCCTGAACGGAGGTTATCGAGCCTTTTTTGGTGGAGGTTATACGTTCCTGCAAAGCGCCCATTTCGTTGGCAAGTGTGGGCTGATAGCCAACCGCCGAGGGCATACGTCCGAGGAGAGCCGAAACCTCACTGCCCGCCTGAGTAAATCTGAATATATTGTCAATAAATAAAAGAACATCCTGTCCCTTTTCGTCACGGAAATATTCCGCCATGGTAAGTCCCGAAAGGCCTACCCTCATTCTCGCACCGGGCGGCTCATTCATCTGACCGTAAACCAGCGCGGTCTTACCGAGCACTCCCGACTCTTTCATTTCGTTATAAAGGTCATTACCCTCACGGGTGCGCTCGCCCACGCCGGTAAAAACCGAAAGTCCGCCGTGCTCTTTGGCAACGTTGTTGATAAGTTCCATTATCAAAACGGTTTTGCCCACACCTGCACCGCCGAACAAACCTATTTTACCGCCCTTTGAATAGGGACAGATAAGGTCAATAACCTTAATTCCGGTTTCAAGTATCTCGGTGGAGGTGGAAAGCTCATCATACTCGGGAGCGGCACGGTGAATGCTTAAACGGTCCTTTGTTTCAAGCGGCTCGCCATCGTCCACCGTATCGCCCAAAACATTGAATATTCTGCCTAAAGTTTCTTCGCCTACCGGAACACTTATCGGTGCGCCGGTATCGGTAACCTCAACACCGCGCTTAAGACCGTCGGTTGAAGCCATGGCGATACATCTTGCGGTGTTGTCGCCTATATGCTGTGCCACCTCAACGGTGAGAATACGGTCACCTATCGGTATGGTTAAAGCGTTGTAGATTTTGGGAAGATGTCCCTGCTTGAATCTTACATCCACAACAGGGCCCATTACCTGACATACACTTCCGATATTGATATCAGCCATTATACACCCTACTTTCCTGCACCGGCAACGATTTCGGTGATTTCCTGAGTTATCGCACCTTGTCTTGCACGGTTGTATTCTATCTTTAAATCATCTATCATCTGTGTTGCGTTCTTACCTGCCGAGTCCATAGCAGTACGGCGCGCCGCAACCTCACTTAAAAAGCTTTCCTTTACCTTGGAAATTATTATGCCGGCAACATACTCGGGAACGGCATCACCCAGCACCGTGATTTCGTCCGGCTCGAATATCGCACCGGGAACGGATACCGCGTTGCTGTCGTCTATCGGTAAAAGATTTTCTATTGTTGCCTCCTGCGAAAGCAACGATACATATTTTGTTGAAATAATCGCAAGGCGGTCGTATTCGCCGTTTTTAAACTCCTCGCAAAGTCTTCTTGAAAGAGAAATTGCGCTTTCAAAAGAGTAATTCTCGGCAAGAACAACATCGCTTCCGAACCGCTCGCAGGCGCGCTTGCCTATCGGGATAAGCTCAGCGTTTTCCTGTTGTGATACAAGTCGAAACACATTGGCATTATAGCCGCCGGCAAGTCCTCTGTCACCCGCGATGACGATTATTTTAGTGCGATTTTCCTCCCGCTTTTGCATATAGGGACTTTTTTTGCACTCATTTATACCCGCAAGCATATTCACCGTGAGGTTAACCGCGTCGGCATATTCCCTGCCGTTAAGCATACTCTCGGTAGCCTTGCGCATTTTAGATGAGGCTACAAGTCCCATAGCCTTGGTAAGATGCAGTGTTGAATCAACACTTTTTATTCTTACACGCAGTTTTTTTATATCAGCACCCAAAATCCGTCACCTCTGCATATCCGCAAGGGCGGCTTTAAGGCGTTCAACATCCGATTCCTCGTAGAAGTTATCCTCAAAGCGCTTTAAAAGATCGGAATACTTACTGTTAAGCAGTGAATAAAGGTTCTTTTCGTACTCGGGCACCTTATCCACCTCTATGCCGTCAAGATAGCCGTTTATTACGGCATATATGATAGCAACCTGACATCCCGGCCTTACGGGTGAATTGCGTCCCTGCTTAAGCACCGCCACGATGCGCTCGCCAAGGGCAAGACGCGCCTTTGTATCGGCATCAAGGTCACTTCCGAACTGAGCAAAGGATTTAAGCTCCATATACTGCGAATAAAGAAGCTTTAGCTCGCCCGAAACCTTTTTCATCGCCTTAAGCTGTGCCGAGCCGCCTACACGGGATACCGAAATACCGGGGTTAATAGCCGGCATAACACCCGCGTGGAAAAGCTCGCTTTCGAGGAATATCTGACCGTCCGTAATTGAGATAACATTTGTGGGGATATACGCAGAAACGTCTCCTGCCTGAGTTTCTATTATGGGAAGTGCGGTTATGGAGCCGCCGCCGTATTCCTCAGCCACGCAAGCCGCTCTTTCAAGCAGACGCGAATGGAGATAGAAAACATCGCCCGGATAAGCCTCACGGCCGGGCGGTCTTCTTATCAGCAGTGAAAGTGCTCTGTATGCAACCGCGTGCTTTGAAAGGTCATCGTAAATAATCAGTACATCCCTGCCCTGCTCTCTGAAATACTCTGCCATGGCACAGCCCGAATAGGGTGCGATATACTGAAGCGGAGCGCTCTCCGAAGCCGAAGCGGAAACTATTATGGTGTAATCCATAGCACCGTTGCGCGCAAGCTCGTTTGCCATTTGAACCACGGAGGTCGCCTTTTGACCTATCGCAACATAGATGCAAAGAACGCCTGTGTTTTTCTGATTTATTATGGTATCGGTAACAATTTCGCTCTTACCGGTCTGACGGTCGCCTATAATAAGCTCACGCTGACCGCGGCCTATCGGTATCATACTGTCGATAGCTTTGATACCGGTGGCAAGAGGAACCGAAACGCTCTTTCTTTTGATTATGCCGGGTGCTTCGGACTCGATAGGCCTTGTTTCGGTGGTTTCAATGGGGCCCTTACCGTCTATCGGGTTGCCGAGCGCATCCACAACTCTGCCGAGCAACTGCTCGCCTGCCGGTACCGATAAAACCTTGCCGGTACGCCTTACAACAGAGCCTTCCTTAATATTATTTGTATCGGATAAAACAGCTACCGAAACGGCATCCTCCTCTAAGTTTTGGGCAAGACCGGCACTGCCGTCCTCAAACTCGAGAAGCTCATTTGCCATACACTCTTTAAGACCGAACACGCGTGCAATACCGTCACCAACAAGAATAACAGTACCTGTCTCGCGCATTTCGATGCGCTGATTGTAATTTTTTATCTGCTGTTTTATTATATTGCTGATTTCTTCGGAATTTCCGTTCATCTTCCAATCACTTCCTTAATACCGCGAAGTCTGGTTTTAATACTGCCGTCTATAACCTTACCGTCAGTTTCCACGGTTATGCCGCCGATAAGGTTTTTATCTATCAAATATACCGGCGAAATATCTCCGCAAAATACCTCTTTAAGCTTTGCTTCAAGCCTTTTTTTCTGAGCATTGCTTAATTCCCTGCTGCTTTTAACGGTAACCTCTGTTATGTTCTTATCAAACATATAAAGCCCCTTAAAGCACTCAAGAAACTCATCATAATATTCCATTCGGTTCCGCTCACAAAAAAGGCACAGAAAATCAAGCACATAATCCGAAACATGGCCGGAAAATGCCTCTTTTATCACCGCCGCGCGCTCCTCCGCGGGTATCGCAAGCGAGGTGAGAAGTATTCTGTAATCGGGATTTTCGCAAAGCACGGTGTGAACGCGGGTGAGGTCGTCAAGCGCCGTGTCCGTGTCCTTGTTTTCTTTTGCAATGGCAAAAACCGCCTCGGCATACTCTCTGCTTACATCATTCATCTTCGTTACCCAAACCGTTTATAAAAGAATCTATAAGCGCGTTATGATCCTCATCGGTCATTTCTCTGCCCAAAAGCTTTTCTGTAAGCGCTGTTGAAACATCGACAATTTCGTCTTTAATTTCAGCCTGCGCTTTCTTATATTCAAGCTCGGCATTCTGCTTTGCCCTGTTTATTATACCCTGCGCCTGCTCTTTTGCATCGTTTACGATTTCATCCGAGCGCAAAGCGGCGGTATCGGTGGCATCAGCAATGATTTTTGTGGCGGTCACATTCGCATCGTTAAGCTTACGGTTAAGCTCTTCCTCGCTCGCTTTCGCGTTATTAAGCGCGGTTTCGGCTTCGGTATACTTACCGTCAATACTTTCCTTGCGGCTTTTAAGCATTCTGGTGACCGGACCGAAAAGAAACTTTTTTACAATAAGAAAAAGGATAACAAGGTTGAGTAATGAAATCAGTATCTGCCAGATATTGACCGATATGACATCTAATGTGTTCATTATTCTCTCCTAAGGATTATTTACCTACTTTTTCCATCAAGATATTAACAAATCTGCCGGGTGCCACGAAGATAAGAAGAATGGCGATAACGAGTGCGTAAAGACCGGTGGTTTCCGCAATAGCGCAACCCATAAGCATGGTGGTTGTAACATCACCCTTGCACTCGGGCTGACGGCCTATTGCCTCGCAAGCCTTTGCAACCGCGTTGCCTTCACCGATACCGGGGCCGATACCGGCTATCATGGCGGCGCCGGCGCCTAAAGCACATCCTCCGAGAATAATACCAATAGCAAGTTCTAACATTTTGTTTTCCTCCGTTTATGTTGTTTTTCTTTTTTTGCAATATAGTCATCAACGGAGAAAGCTCCGCCGACGTAAAGCATTGTTAACATGGCAAATATATATGCCTGAAGACATCCGCTGAATACATCAAAATAGATAGAAAGCACCGCCGGAATACCCACTCTGAATATTGGGAACGAGGTGAGCCAGCCGAAAACGGTGTTTGAAAGAGCTGCAAGCCCCGAGGCAAGAAGAACGGATATTACCGAGCCCGAAAGAATATTGCCGTAGTGACGGAAAGCCATGGAAATGGGGGTTGCAACCTCGCTTATTATGTTAAGAGGTGCGAGAAACTTTACCGGCTCTCCGAAGCTCTTAATATAGTGAATGGGGCCGCATTTCATCTTATAATAGGTTATAAGAATGAAAACGAGTATCGCCCAACCGCTTACCACATTTATATCCGAGGTGGGCGGATAAAGCCCGAAAAGTGTTAAAAGACTTGAAAATGCGGAAAGACCGATAATGGATGCTATAAACGGCGGAAAAGCCTTAAAGTAGTCGCCCATATTGGAATAAACCATTTTGTTTACATTTTCAACTATCCACTCGGCGATTATCTGACGCTTGGTATCGCATTTTTCGGTTATGCCGTGGGTGAGATACTTGCAAAGCCCGAACACCGTTACCGTTACAAGCAATGAGTTTAACTGCGATTCGGTAACCGGCAGGTCCCACAAGGGAAGCTTTAAGGTGAAATATACCTGTGCACCGGTAATTGATATGCCCTCATCCGGAACATTTGTGAGGATTTTCACCGCAATACCTATAAGTATAGGAAGAACCGTAAGCGCGATATAAAGCACGTCCACCGCAACAAAGCGGCGCTTATTTTGCATTCTTATCGTCCTCCTTTTTAAGTAAAAGTCCTCTTATAAACACCGCTATACGCGGAAAGAAAAGCGGAATGAATACCGCAAACACATTAAAAGCCGAGGGAACAGACACACCTATAACCGCGACAATAAGTATCATCGCATTACGGAGTGTGAGTGAAAGGCGCATAGTCTGTTTTGCCTGCTTTTCGTCCTTCTCGACCGATTTCTGCACGGTAAGACCCATCAAAAAGAAATTAAGCACCGCCGTAAAGCCGCTTAAAATATTACCGAAAAGCACTGTGATATCCCACTTGCCGATAACGAGAAAAATCGCCTGTAACACCGCGCTTAAAATCACGGTTACAAGCGCTATAAAAGCGGTTTCTTTTTTTACGGTGGGGTTAATTTTCTTCATAAAGCCAAATCACCCTTATTGTATCTATAACAAATATAATTTTATCACAACAGTATAATTATTTCAAGTATAAAAAAGAAAATACACCGCGCGGAAAAGCCACGCGGTGTAAATTAAAAGAAAGATATATTATTTGGTGAACTTCTTGCGTGCGGTGTAGGAGGTGTGGAGGTCGTGATGTGCCTTGTGTCCGCCGAAGCCATCGGTGTACCACTCGCTGTAAAGAGCCTTTACAACGGGTGACTCGTGTGACTTGCGGAGAACCGAAGCGGCATCCTGATCATAAAGAGCCTTGGCGCGAACCGCCTTAAGGTCAACGGTATCGCGGATATACTGAGGCTGAATGGGCTGGCCGCCGCCGTTTACACAGCCGCCGGGGCATCCCATTATCTCAACGAAGGTCCAACCGTCCGGATTGCCTGCCTTCATTCTGTCCATAACAACCTTTGCGGCGCTTCCGCCCGAAGCAACGGCAACCTTAAGCTCAAGGTCGCCTATCTTAACAGCCGCCTGCTTAAGTCCCATTGTTCCGCGAACTGCCTCAAACTCGATATCGGTATTATCCTTGCCGGTAAGCCAATCGTTGGCGGTACGCAAAGCAGCCTCCATAACGCCGCCGGTAGCACCGAAAATAACAGCCGCACCGGTATCCTCGCCGAGAGGACTGTCAAACTCCTCATCGGGGAGAGCGGCAAAATTAAGGCCTGCACGCTCAATCATTCTGCCGAGCTCACGGGTTGTAAGGGCAATATCAACATCCGGAACACCTGCCGCGGACTGATCGTCTCTGCCAACCTCAAACTTCTTAGCGGTACAGGGCATTACGGATACAACAACGATATCCTTAGGATCAATGCCGGTTTTCTGTGCCCAGTAGGTCTTTATAACGGCACCCGCCATCTGCTGGGGTGACTTGCAGCTTGAAAGATGCTCAAGCATATCGGGATAATAGAATTCGCAGAACTTAACCCAACCGGGTGAGCAGGAGGTTATCATCGGAAGAACTCCGCCGTTCTTTACGCGTTCAACAAGCTCATTTGCCTCTTCAACGATGGTGAGGTCAGCGGCAAAGTCGGTATCGAACACCTTATTGAAGCCGAGTCTGCGCAGAGCCGCAACCATCTTGCCCTCAACGTTGGTACCTATCGGCATATCAAAGCACTCGCCGAGTGTTGCGCGTATCGAGGGAGCGGTCTGAACGATAACGGTCTTGGCAGGATCTGCAAGAGCAGCCCAAACCTTATCGGTATCGTCCTTTTCGGTGAGAGCACCGGTGGGACAAACCGCAGTACACTGACCGCAGGAAATACAGGGAACGTTTGAAAGCGGAAGATCAAATGCCTGACCGATATTGGTATCAATACCGCGGTCGTTGGCACCGATAACGCTTACATACTGTTCACGGCATACAGCCACGCAACGGCGGCAGAGTATGCACTTGTTATTATCTCTTACAAGGTGGGGTGTTGAGTTATCAAGCTCATAATGGGGCTTAAAGCCTTCATAGGTATCAAAATCAACACCGTAGTCGTGGCAAAGCTTCTGAAGCTCGCACTTGCCCGAACGCTTGCAGGAAAGACAACTCTTATCGTGAGTTGAAAGAATGAGCTCAAGTGTGGTCTTTCTCGCCTTTTGCACCTTTTCGGAATTAGTAAGAACCTCCATGCCCTCGCTTACAGGGTAAACGCAGGCGGTAACGATTCTGAAGCCCCTGCCCTCGTTTGCCTCAACAACACAGATACGGCAAGCGCCTATCTCGTTGCGTTCTTTCATAAAGCAAAGGGTGGGGATTTCAACTCCGGCTGCACGGGCTGCCTCCAAAATAGTGGAGCCCTTGGGTACCGAAACAGCGGTACCGTTTATTTTAACATTAATCATATCCATTATATTCCGGCTCCTTTCTTATATCTTGCTAATAGCTTTGATTTTGCAGTTGCTCATACATACTCCGCACTTGATGCACTTGTTGGGATCAATTTCATACGAGGGAAGCTTATGACCCGGTGCAACATAATCGGTCTTGTTAATAGCCGATACGGGGCAGTTCTTAGCGCAAAGGCCACAGCCTATGCACTTATCCTTATCAATGGAGTATGTAAGCAGATCCTTACACACACCCGCGGGGCACTTCTTATCAACAACGTGAGCGATATACTCCTCACGGAAGAACTTGAGTGTTGCGAGAACGGGGTTCGGAGCTGTCTGACCGAGGCCGCAAAGAGAGTTCTGCTTGATATACATACAAAGCTCTTCGAGCTTATCGATATCTTCAAGTGTGCCCTTGCCGCTCGTAATCTTATTGAGCATTTCGAGCAGGCGCTTAGTACCTACGCGGCAGGGTGTGCACTTACCGCAGGATTCATCAACGGTGAACTCGAGGAAGAACTTGGCCATATCAACCATACAGTTGTCCTCGTCCATAACAATAAGACCGCCTGAGCCCATCATACAACCGATAGCGGTGAGGTTATCATAGTCAACCTCGGTATCGATAAGGCTTGCGGGGATACAACCGCCGGAAGGTCCGCCGGTCTGAGCAGCCTTGAACTTCTTGCCGTTGGGGATACCGCCGCCGATATCTTCGATTATATGGCGGAGTGTGGTGCCCATCGGAATCTCAACAAGTCCGGTGTGCTTGATTTTGCCGCCCAAAGCAAATACCTTGGTACCCTTTGAACGCTCGGTACCCATAGAGGCAAACCACTCGGCGCCATTGAGGATAATCTGCGGAACATTGGCAAAGGTTTCAACGTTGTTTTCAACTGTGGGAGAATTGTAAAGACCTTTAACCGCGGGATAAGGCGGACGGGGTCTCGGCTCACCGCGGTTGCCCTCAATAGAGGTCATAAGAGCGGTTTCCTCGCCGCAAACAAACGCACCTGCGCCAAGACGGATATAAAGTTCGAAATCAAAGCCCGAGCCGAAAATGTTTTTACCGAGAAGTCCGTATTCGTGTGCCTGATCAATGGCAAGCTGCAAACGCTTAACCGCTATCGGATACTCGGCACGGACGTAAACGTAACCCTTTGTGGCGCCTATTGCGTAACCGGCTATTGCCATAGCCTCGATAACGCAGTGGGGGTCACCCTCAAGTACCGAGCGGTCCATAAACGCACCGGGGTCGCCCTCATCGGCGTTACATACAACATATTTCTGCGGAGGCATATTGGGTGCGCAGAGTGACCATTTTCTGCCCGTTGGGAATCCGCCGCCGCCACGGCCGCGAAGACCCGAATCGGTGATAACCTTTATAACATCCTCGGGAGTCATGGAGGTGAGCACCTTACCGAGTGCCGCATAACCGTCCATAGCGATATACTCCTCGATATTCTCGGGGTCGATAACACCGCAGTTGCGGAGAACAACACGGTTCTGTGATTTGTAGAACGCGGTATCGCTTAAGGATACGTTTTCGGTGAGCTCCTCTACCGACTTGCCGGTATCGTTGTAAACAAGACGCTCAACAATACGGCCCTTCAAAAGATGCTCCTCAACGATTTCCTTAACATCGTCGGGAGTTACACGGCTGTAAAATGTACCGTCCGGATAAACGATAACAACGGGGCCGAGTGCGCAAAGACCGAAGCAACCGGTCTGTACGATTTTGATTTCTTCGGAAAGTCCGTTTGCCTCTATGTTATCGGCAAAGGCTTTCTGAATTGCCTTACTGCCTGAGGAGGTACAACCGGTACCGCCGCAGATAAGTACATGTGCACGAATCATACTTTTACCTCCAATTATGCCTTATAGTTTGCAATGGTGTAATCAGCTACAACCTTGCCACCCTTAAGATGCTTTTCAACGACCTCTTTTGCCTTTTCGGCAGTCATCTTAACATAGGTTACCTTTTCCTTGCCTGCCTCATAAACCTCTACAACGGGTTCAAACTGGCAGATGCCGATGCATCCTGTTTGCGAAACGGTCACCTTATCAGCAAGACCGCCGTTGTTTACTTCCTCAACAAAGGTGTTGAGAACAGGACGTGCGCCTGCCGCGATACCGCAGGTAGCCATTCCCACAACAACACGAACACTGCCGGAGCCCTCGCGAAGAACAACCTTGTCCTTCATTTTGTCTTTGATTGCCTGAAGTTCTGCTAATGATTTCATATATATCTTCCTTTCTTTGATTACTTTATTTCATCATATTGCTCACAAAGATACTCTTCTATCCACTTGATTACCTCGTAACTGTTCAGCGGAATATCCTCAAGGGTATCGCGTAATTCCCTTGTGTCGAGTGATACCTCACCCTTTTGCTTTTGGTGGCTGAACCGAAAGTCGGTATCCGGATGTCCCTGAATAAGTGTGACAAGCGTGGAAACCGTATCACCTATCGGTGTGAAATCAATATGATTTTTATTAAAAACCGCGGTCACGACAGTTCCTTTATCACAGCCGTCGGTTTTTGACGTGATTTTAAAGCTTCCGCCCGTTTGCTCCGCCGCAAGCTTAAGCAACGGTATTCCGAGCCCCACGCATCTTGTGGTACGCGTTGTAAAAAACGGGTCGGTTACTTTTTTTACCGTTTCACTGCTCATTCCCGAGCCGTTATCCTTAATAACAAGTGTGAAGATATCGGCGGTTTCGTTAAGCAGTATCTCGGTCAGCGAGGCATTTGCCTTTACCGAGTTTTCCGCTACATCGAGAATGTTTAGCGACAGTTCTTTCATAACTTACCTTTCTTAAGTAAAGCAAACAGGTTTTTTCTTACGTTATCGCTGCTGTAAGGCTCATCGTCAAGCTCAAAATAATACTCTTTATCTTTCATTGAAGTTAAATAGTGAGCATCGGAGCTTATTATGAAGTTATCCTTGCAGATACCGTATTTTCCTGAGTACTCGTCGGCATTATCGCCGTTTGCAAGCTCCGCAAAATCAAAATGCGGGGTATCGGGAAAAGTGCCGAGCACCGAGATTATCCCGTTTGCCCTTTTATCGATATGTGCGGGATAACATACTCCGCCGTAAGCCGAAACGATTTGAGGCGCTTCGTCAAGCGATACCGTGGTGGCATTGATAAGCAGATTTTCCTCGGTGCCGATGATGTTATCCTCACCGTCAGTAATAATCTGTTTACCGAAAATATTTTCACGGTTTTTAATTTTTATCCTGCGCTTATCAATTTCCTGATTGTATGCCATGGCGCTTTCAAGGTCGGGGAAAAGGCATATAACGTGTATATCCTCCGCAGTGGTAAGCTCCATTCCGGCTACCGGTATAATACCGTATTTCTTGCACGCCTTGAAAAAGGCGGGACAGTTTTTGGTTGTGTTATGGTCACAAAGAGCAATAATATTAAGTCCGCACAGCGATGCCATACCCGCGATGTTGTTAGGTGTGTTGTCGTCATCTCCGCAGGGAGAAAGGCAGGAATGAATATGCAGGTCATAATAATACTTGTTCATTTAAGTATACCGTTTATTTTGACCGCGGTCTCATAAGCCGCAAGCGGAGAGGAAATAACATTTATCCCCTTTTGCTTTGCGGTTTCGAGTACCTCATCATCAAGCACAACGCCTTCCGCCAAAATCACACAGGAAACATCCGCAAGTGAGGCTACCGCCATAACATTTACATTGGACATTATGGTTATCCATGCGTTATCCTCACGCGCTCTGCCCATAACCCAACTCAGCAGGTCACCCATATACGCACCGCGGATTTTTCTTTCGCCGTCCGCCACGTTAATGGCATTAAAACCCGTTTCGGATAATAAACCGTTTACTGTCATTTCTTATCACCGACCAATGGGCATCCCGTTTGTTCAGCCCATCCCCTTATAACGTCCTCGGCAAAAGCGCGGCAGGTTGGAGCGCCGCACGCACCGCAGTCAAGCCCCGGCAGGGATTCGCGGAGCTTCTGGATATCCGCCATCATTCGCATAGACTGTGCCATATTATCGCTCAGTCTTGATATCGGCTTGTATTCGGGGAATTCGTTAAATATGAACTCCTCGGGAATATAACTGTTTTTCTTTTTATCAAGGAAGTTCTGCGACACGGGAAGGTAACGTCTGAGTGTTTGCAAGCGCGCCTTTGCGATAAAGGGATTTTGCATTGTGAGAACACCGCCTACACAACCGCCCGTGCAGGCATTAAGCTCTATAAACTCAAGCTGCGGAATGTTTCCGTTTTCAACCTGATCAAGCACGTGAATAACGTTATCAATACCGTCCGCCGCGAGATAGTTTTCATTGAAAATTGCCGTTGCCTCTCCGCCGGTACGCGCCCAGCCGAGTCCTATCATACCGGACTCCGAAAGGGTTTCGATATCGTTGCCCTTTTGCATTTCGCCGATAAGCAGGAAGTATATATCGCTTATGGATACAACCTCATCTATCCTGCTTTTATAACCCGCGAAGCCGTTTTTAACATAGCTTACCTTTGCAGGACACGGCGATATAAAACAAATGCCTATTTCATCGGGCTTTAGTTCAGGGTGGTTTTTGAGTGCGCGCTCCCTCGCAAGCTGTGCCGCTATTTCCATAGGGGGCAGCATATGTATCACGTTATCAATAAGTGACGGGAAACGCAGCGCTATAAGACGGGCAACCACGGGACAAGCCGAGCTTATTGCCGGCTTTTTAACGCCGTCGGTCTTAAGATAAAGCCTTGTATAAGCCGATACTATTTCCGCCGCCTTGGAAACCTCATACACATCATCAAACCCGATTTTGAGAAGACCGTTTAAAACATAGTCAACATCGTCAAGATTATCAAACTGACCGTAGAGCGTGGGTGCGGGAAGCGCTATCTTCCATTTAAAGCGCTTCATATTCTCAAGAGCGCCGCATTCGGAATGAAAAGCATTGTTCTGGCAAACCCTTATACATTCGCCGCAGTCTATGCATCTGTCCGGATTGATATGCGCGTGAGAGCCCCTGATACGGATTGCCTCAGTGGGACAACGCCGCAGACAGGTTGTGCAGCCCTTGCATTTTGATTCATCAAGTTTGACCGAGTGCTCATAATTGTGCATAAGCTCACCCTTGGAAGTTTACTCTCATTGTTATTGTTGTTCCGGCGCCCACATCGGATTCCACCTTCATATAGTCGGTATATCTTTTCATATTAGGCAAACCCATACCCGCTCCGAAGCCGAGAGAACGAATCTGGTCGGGAGCCGTGGAGTAGCCCTCCTGCATTGCCTTATCTATATCCTTAATACCGGGGCCGTTGTCCTTAAGTACGATCTCAACACAGTCCTCCTGCACCGTAACAGAAGCCTTGCCGCCGCCCGCGTGGATAACCATATTGATCTCGCCCTCGTACATCGCAATAGAAACTCTCCTTATTATCTCGGCGGAAATACCGAGCTGACGGAGGTTTTTCTTGATTTGTACCGATGCCTGCCCCGCTGAAGTGAAATCCTCGCCGTTAACATCAAAGTTGAAAACGAGTTGTTCGCTCATTTTTTTACCTTGTTTCCTACGAGTCCGTTGGCATAAAGAATACCGCAGGCCTCGTACATTCTTTTATCGGTGAGCATAACCACTATGCCCGCTTCCTCGGCAAGCGCGAGCATTTCCTTGGTGGGAACCTTGGAACGTACAAAAACAATACAAATCATATCCATCATTTCCGCGGTGCGGATAACCTGAGGATTAACAAGACCCGTAAGCAAAACCGCCTGATCCTTTACATAAGCAAGAACATCACTCATAAGGTCGCATCCGCAAGCCGAATACACATGCCTGCCCACGTTTTCCTCGCAGCAGATAACCTCTGCATCCAGCAAATCCCGCATTGTACTGATTTTCATACAGACACTTTCCTTTTATCAGTTATATTTAGCAAGTATTTTATCAACGTCATCCACGGTAAGACGGCCGTAAACATCATCGTTAACGGTGAGTACGGGAGCAAGACCGCAGGCACCTATGCAGCGGCAGGCGGTAAGAGAAAACTTGCCGTCGGCAGTGCACTCATCGGCACCTATACCGAGTTTTTCGCTGAGCTTATCAAATATCGGACCGGAGCCCTTAACGTAACAAGCGGTACCTAAGCATACCGATATGTTATACTTACCCTTCGGAGAAAGCGAGAACTGTGCGTAGAAGGTGGAAACACCGTAAACCTTTTCGAGCGGAACCTCCATACCCTCGGCTATCATCTCCTGAACTTCTATCGGGAGATAACCGTAAATGTCCTGTGCCTTCTGCATAACTACCATAAGATTGCTCTTATCACTCTTATGCTCTTCTATTACCTGCATAAGCTGAGCTTCCTGTTCGGCAGTACCTTTGAAGGGAAGTTTGCTGATCTTTTTCTTCATTACACAATCCTCCTTAAAAGATTATATATGTACCTAATGTGATAATTTTTTCACAATCATTACATATTCCCATATAGTATAACATATATTTAACATTTTGCAAAGACTTTTTAATTAAAAGTTTTAAAAAAAAATTACCAAAAAAGTAAATGCCTTCAGCTGATACACTGAAGGCATAATTTGGCGTTTTTTATTTTACGAATTGCCCGTATTTACAGAAGGCGGAGCAAAGGTCACTGCTTTTATGCGAGTCGCTTGAAAGGACAAAGCGACCGCCGTTTTTTATAATATAATCTATTATTTCCTTTTTGGGATACGGCTCTGTGCCGAGCGGCAGAACGCGCTTTGTGTTTATCTCAAACGGAACATTCTTTGAAATCAGGATATCCGCGGCTTTTTGCCACGCCGAAATATACCGCCTGTCGCTTTCGTCAAAAAGCGCACCGTTTATGTTGAACTTGCTTACCAAATCAAAATGTCCTATTATATCGGCATTTGTTTTATCAACTACCTTTGACACGGTGTCAAAATAATCCTCCGCAAGCGAAAGACCGTCACCGCCATAATGCTTTATTATCGCTGTTTTGCATATATCCTCACTTTCATCAACCGGAAAATACTCTCCGTTTTTATACAGGTAGTGCACCGAGCCTATAACATAATCAAAAGCGGATGTATCCTCAGACGAATAATAATCCTGCTCAACACCGCAAAGCAGTTCGATTTTACCGCGGTATTTATGCTTTAAGGCATTTACCGTGCTTATATATTCGGGGATTTTCTCCTTTTTCATACAGTAGCTTTCATCAAAAGCGGTATACGAATGGTCGGAAATACCCAACACGTTCATTCCCTTTTCTATCGCGCAAAGCACCGTTTCCTCTATACTGTTTTTACCGTCACTGAAATCTGTATGAACGTGTAAGTCTTTTAAAATCATCAGGTCATCTTCTCCTGCTTAACCTTTTTATCTATAACGTGACGGGACGCAAGCTCGTAAAACACATCTTTAAGGTCTATTCCCGCCTCTATCATAAGCACCATAACGTGATAGGTAAGGTCGGCGATTTCGTAAACCGTTTCCTTTTTATCCTCCGCCTTTGCGGCGATTATTACCTCGGTAGACTCCTCGCCCACCTTTTTGAGTATCTTATCAAGTCCCTTTTCAAAAAGATAGGTTGTGTAAGAACCCTCTTTTTTATCGGTTTTTCTGCCCCTTATAAGTTCAAAAAGCTGTTGGTAGGAAAAGTCCTTCCGCTCATCGCTTTTGAAGACTTCATTTGTAAAGCAGGACTCACTGCCCAAATGGCAGGCGGGACCGTCGGGCTCTACCGTTACGGTGAGGGCATCCTTATCGCAGTCGGCGGTTATCGACACTATATGCTGATAGTTTCCGCTCGTTTCACCTTTAAGCCAAAGCTCGTTTCTTGAACGGCTGTAAAAGCAGGTAAGCTCCTTTTCCATTGATATTTTAAGACTTTCCTTGTTCATATAGGCAAGTGTTAAAACCTTTTTGGATACCGAGTCCACCACTATTGCGGGGATAAGCCCCTTTTCGTCAAACTTAAGCTCGTTTATGTCTATCATATATATTCTCCTTTACAACCTTGTGGGGATATTGTTTTTACTCATTTCCTTTTTAAGATCGGAAATCTTTACCTCGCCGAAATGGAATATCGATGCGGCAAGTCCCGCATCGACTGTGGGGAGTGTTTTAAAAAGCGATATAAAATCGTTTATGCCTCCCGCACCGCCCGAGGCTATTACCGGTACGTTCACGGCCTCCAAAACGGCTTTGAGCATAGGTATGTCAAACCCTTTTTTAACACCGTCGGTATCAATGGAATTTACAACAACCTCGCCCGCGCCGTTATCAACGCCGCGCTTTATCCAGTCTATCGCCTCAAGTCCCGTGTTTTCCCTGCCGCCTTTTGCAAACACCCTGAAAACACCGTCTACCCTCTTTACATCCACCGAGAGCACCACACACTGATTGCCGTAAAGCCGTGATGCTTCTCTTATAAGGTCGGGGTTTCTTATCGCGCCCGAATTAACGCTCACCTTATCGGCGCCGCATTTAAGCACCCTGTCAAAATCTTCGGTGGTGTTTATGCCGCCGCCTACGGTAAGGGGAATAAACACATTTTTTGCCGTTTCACGCAAGATATCGGTAAAAAGCTTTCTGCCGTCCGAAGAAGCGGTGATATCGTAAAACACAAGCTCGTCGGCACCGCACCGCGAATAGTAATCAGCAAGCTCAACAGGTGAGGAAACATCCTTAAGTCCCTCAAAATTAACGCCCTTTACCACCCTGCCGTCACGCACGTCAAGACACGGTATAATCCTCTTGGTTATCATTTCGCCACCTCTATCGCCTCGGCAAGTGAAACAGCGCCCGTGTAGTATGCCTTGCCTATTATGGCACCGTGGATACCGAGTGCCGAAAGATGCTTCACATCGTCAAGTGTTGACACGCCGCCCGATGCTATTATATCAAGCGAAAACCGCTCGGATAACTCGCGGTAAAGCTCACGGTTGGTCCCTGACATCGCGCCGTCCTTTGAAATATCGGTGCTAATAACGGTTTTAACCCCTATTCCTTGCAGATAGGTGCAAAAATCAAACACATTCTTATCCGAGCTTTCGGTCCAGCCCTTTATGGCCACAAAACGGTTATTTATATCAACACCCACGGCGATTTTTTTACCGTATTTATTAACAACACTTTCAAGAAAATCAGGATTTGTTACCGCGGCAGTGCCTAAAATCACACGGTCGATACCGCCGCTTATATATGTGTCCACCGCTTTTATATCGCGTATTCCTCCGCCTACCTCGCAAAAAAGTCCCGTTTCCTTTTTAATTTTGAGTATTAGCTCTATATTCGGCGTTGTTCCCGATTTCGCACCGTCAAGGTCAACAAGGTGAATACACCGAGCGCCGCTGTTTTTAAAGTCAAACGCCACCGAAAGCGGGTCTTTTGAGTAGACGGTCTTTTGGTTGTAATCGCCCTTATAAAGCCTTACTGCCTCGCCGCCCGATAAATCTATCGCAGGATATATCAGCATACGCCGTCCTCCTTCATCTCACAAAATGCGCGGAGAATATTAAGCCCCGTATCTCCGCTTTTTTCGGGGTGAAACTGACAGCCCATAACGTTACCCTCTGCAACGGCAGCGGTTATCTCACTGCCGTATTCGGCGGTTGCAACAGTGCTTTTATCACAGTTTACCGCGCAGTAGGAATGAACAAAATATACGCACTCGCCCTCGTTTACATATTTAAAAAGCGAATGCTTTTGACCCTTGAAAACAAGCGCGTTCCAGCCCATGTGCGGAATCTTGAGCTTGCCATCGGGGTTAGGTATCGCCCGTACCTCGCCGCTTATCAGTCCCGTGCCGTTGTACTCGCCGTGCTCAAAACTCTTATCAAAAAGCAACTGCATACCGAGACATATACCGAGCACCGGCTTGCCCTTTTTAATTTCATCAAGCAGCACCTCATAAAGCCCCGATTCGTTAAACTTTTTTATGGCATCGGAAAAAGCGCCCACACCGGGGAGAATAATTCTGTCGGCATTCGAAAGCAGGTTCTTATCCGAGGTTACAACCGCGCTTTCCCCTATCTTTTCGAGTGAGGATTTAAGCGAGAAAAGGTTACCCACTCCGTAATCAATAATCGCGGTCATCAAAGCACTCCTTTGGTTGAGGGTATCTCGCTTTTGAAAGCATTGTCTATCGAAACGGCATCGCGCAGGCTTCTTGCCGCCGACTTGAACGCACCCTCTATTATATGGTGTGAGTTTTTGCCTGCAAGCGAGCGGATATGCAAAGCACATTCCGCCTGCCTTACAAAGCCTGCCCAAAACTCCTCTGTGAGCTCGGTATCGAAATCTCCTACCTTTTCGGTAGGAATGTCAAGGCTGTAGCAAAGACACGACCTGCCCGAAAAATCCACCGCCGAGAGAATAAAGGCTTCGTCCATAGGCAAAAGGCAATCGCCGTAGCGCTTTATACCGCGTTTATCACCGAGCGCCTCAAAAAATGCCTTGCCGAGACTTATTCCTATATCCTCAACCGTGTGATGATAGTCAACATCGGTGTCACCCTTGCAGTAAACCTTTAAATCAAACCTGCCGTGCAGAGCAAAAAGGGTAAGCATGTGATTTAAAAAACCGCAGCCTGTGTCTATATCGCTTTTGCCGCTCCCGTCAAGGCAGAGCGAAAGCTTTATATCGGTTTCGGCGGTTTTTCTTACAACCTCGGCAGTTCTCATTTTACTTCCTCCAATACTTCCTTGACCTTTATGATAAACTTCTCCATTTGCTCATCGCTTCCGACCGTGATACGGTTATATTCGCACAGCTGCTCGGTATCGAAATGACGGATAAGCACGCCCTTTCCCTTAAGTCTTAAATAAAGCTCCTTGCCCGAAATATCGGGGTGTGAGGCAAAGATAAAGTTTGCCTTTGAATCGGTGTGAACAAATCCGAGTTCTTCAAGCTGTTTTACGGTCTTTTCTCTCGTTTTGATTATCTTTTTACAGTTATCCGCAAAGTATTGCTCATCACACAACGCACCGATGCCCGCATACATTGTCATACGGTTTATATTGTACGGATTGCAGGAATATTTTATGGTATTCATATCCTTTATAAGCTCGCTGTTTGCCACGCCGAAGCCGAGCCGCCCGCCCGCGAGTGAACGGGATTTTGAAAAGGTGCCGCAAACCACAAGATTATCATATTTATGTATAAGACAAACGGCACTTTCGGCACCGAAATCCACATACGCCTCGTCCACTATAACGATATTATCGGGATTTGATGTCACTATTTTTTCTATATCGCAAAGCGGAAGCGCAACGCCTGTGGGAGCATTGGGGTTTGCCATAAACACCGTTTTGTTAACGCCCGAAAAATCGTTCGCATCAACCTTAAAGTTTTCTTTAAGCGGAACAGTTGTGTAGGGCACATGGTTAAGCCCTGCGATAACAGGATAAAAACCGTAGGTTATTTCGGGAAAAATTGCCGGTGTTTTATCATCGCAAAAGCACATCATGGCATAATTGAGTATTTCGTCCGACCCGTTGGTGAAAAGTATCTCATTTTCGTCAACACCGAACTTTTGCGCCGCGATTTTTACAAGCGCACGGCATTCGGGATCGGAATAAAGCATAAGATCGCCCGCCGCCTCGCGTGCAAGCCGCTGTGCATAGGGTGAGGGAGGATACGGTGACTCGTTTGTGTTAAGCTTTAAATATTTTTGGTCCTGCGGCTGTTCACCGGGGGTGTACGGCTCTAACGCTATGTATTTATCGGTTAAAAATCTGCTCATTTTTTATCCTCCGTTCTTACCTCGGCACTTCTTGCGTGCGCGGTAAGTCCTTCCTTACGGGCAAAATACGACACATCGTCCGCCACCTTTGAAAATGCTTCCTCCGAGTAGTATATATACTGCGTTTTTTTAACAAAATCATCAACCGAAAGCGGACTTGAAAACTTTGCGGTGGCACTTGTAGGCAGTGTGTGGTTAGGTCCTGCAAAATAATCGCCCAACGCCTCGGGGCAGTTTCTTCCGAGGAACACCGAGCCTGCGTGACGCACCTTATCAAGATACTTAAACGGGTCGTCAAGACAAAGTTCAAGATGCTCGGGGGCAATATCATTTGCGGTTTCGATAGCCTTTTCGATATTATCCACTATAATTATTTTGCCGTTGTTATCAATCGAGGTACGGGCTATCTCCTCCCTTTCAAGCTGCGGTATCTGTTTTTCAAGCTCTTTGCTTACCGAAAGCGCAAGCTCTTCGCTGTCGGTAATGAGTATCGCCGATGCCATCTTATCGTGCTCTGCCTGAGAGAGCAGGTCGGCGGCTACAAAACGCGGGTTGCTCTTGCCGTCCGACACAACGAGTATCTCGCTCGGACCTGCTATCATATCTATTGAAACCTTACCGTATACCTGCCTTTTTGCTTCGGCCACAAACGCGTTGCCGGGGCCTACTATTTTATCAACCTTAGGCACGCTCTCGCTTCCGAAAGCAAGCGCCGCCACTGCCTGAGCACCGCCGATTTTAAATATTTTATCAGCGCCCGCAACGTATGCCGCGGCGAGTATGGCGGGATTTATTTTCCCGTTTTTATCGGGAGGTGTGGTTATAACGATTTCCTTTACCCCTGCTATCTTTGCGGGAATAACGCTCATAAGCACGGTTGAGGGATATGCCGCGGTGCCGCCGGGAACATAAAGACCCGCGCGGTCTACCGGTGTTACTTTTTGACCGAGCACCTTATCGGTGCCCTCTTTTATCTCAAAGCCTTCCCTTACCTGCATTTTGTGAAAATTGCGGATATTTTCAGCCGCCCTTTCAAGCACCGCCATAAATCTTGCATCGGTTAAGGAAATAGCCTCTTTTATCTCCTCTTTCGTAACGAGCAGACTGTCAAGCTTTGCCTTATCAAACCTTTCGCAGTATTCAAAAAGCGCGGCATCGCCGTTTGTTTTAACATTTTCAATTATCTCGGAAACTATTCCCTCCACATTTTTTTCGGGAGTTTCGGTCCGTAAAAGCTCCTTGTTTTCTACCTCGTTGTATTTAAGTATCTTTATCATTTGTTTTCCTCCGCCGTGTTTTTAAGACCGTTTACAATATCTCTTATTTTATCGCCCTTGAACTTATATGCCGACTTGTTTGCTATAAGCCGTGCGCTTATCGGGAATATTTCCTCGATAATCTCAAGATTGTTTTCCTTAAGTGTCGTGCCCGTTTCAACTATATCCACTATCACATCCGAAAGCTTTAATATCGGAGCAAGCTCGATAGAGCCGTTTAGGTGTATTATATCAATATCTCTGCCTCTTGAAAGAAAATGCCTTTTGGCAACAAGTGCAAACTTTGTTGCCACCTTAAGTGTTGATGAACGGTCATCGCAAAAGCCCCTCGGCGCCGCAACCGCCATACGGCACTTGCCCGTTTCAAGATCGGCAAGCTCGTAAACATCAGGCTCATATTCAAGCAGAATATCTTTGCCCGCAACACCTATATCAGCGGCTCCGCGCTCAACATAAATCGAAACGTCCGATGGCTTAACCCAGAAAAACCTCACACCGTTTTCCTTGTTTTCAAAAACAAGCTTGCGGTTGGTTTCAAGTATGCTCGGGCAGTCAAAACCCGCCTCGGCAAATCGCTTGTATACCTTCTCGCCGAGCCTGCCCTTTGGCAGTGCTATGTTCACAAAGTTATCGGTGATTTCTCTGTTTTCGTTTTCTATATCGGTGCGTTCAAGTGCATCGGTATAAACGGCAAAACCCACGGCGCAGGACTTTCTTTCAAGCTTGCGCATAAGATTATCATACTGTCCGCCCGATAAAACGGGTGTGGGGATACCGCTGATAAAGCCTTTGAATACCACACCGTTATAATAGTTAACATCATCTATAACAGAAAAATCAACCACTACCTTGTCGGCAAAGCTGCTTTTTGCTATGCCTTCGGTTATGCTTTTAAACCTTTTATAAGCCGCAGATGCTCTGCCGCAAAGCAGTGACTCTACGGTTTTTGCCGCCTCGCGTGACGGCACACTTTCAACAACAAGTGCCGCCAAAGCCTTTGCGGTATCCTGCCGCTCGCTTTTTTCACAGATTTTGATTATCTCGTGCGCATTCTTTTCGGAAATTGCTTTATAAAGCTTCTGTTCCCTTTTAGCGCTGATTTTAAGCTCGGCAATAAGCTCTTTTAAAATATCAAGGTCGGATATAGCGAGCACCGAACCGTTTGAGAGTGTGCACAGGCTTTCGGCGGCAAGCAGAATAACCTCAAGTATTTCATTGGTATTCACCCTGCCGATACACTCAACACCCATCTGCATTATCTCTTTAAACGATCCGGTGTTTTTATATGCGCGGTAAACATTTTCGTTATAGAAAAGCTTTACGGTCTTATCGGGTATATCGGTGCTGTTTTTGATTATGGAAAGGGTAACGTCCGGCTTAAGCGCCATAAGCTTGCCGTTTAAATCGGTAAAGGTTATAACGTTGTCCGAAACAAGAAAGTCCTTATTCCCCGCATATAGGTCATACTCCTCGAACTTGCTCATTTTGTAAAGACCGTAGCCGCGAGAAAGATACAGCGCGCGAAGTGCAAATATTATTTTTTCGTTACTTTGTAAAACCGATTCGTCAAGTATCATTTATTTTCTACCTCGTTAAGCTTATTTATGGCGATGGCATATCCGCCGTCACCGTACTCAAGACAACGGTTAACCCTGCATATCGTGGCTGAGCTTACGTTTGCCGCCTTGGATATATTCTGATAACTGAGCCCCTCGCTCAAAAGCAACGCGGTATCAAAGCGCTGTGCCATATCCTTTATTTCCTTAATGGTGCAAAGGTCCTCAAAAAAGGCTCGGCATTCCTCCGCAGTATTTATAGAGGCAATAACCTTAAAAAGCCGCTCGGTAGACTCGTTTTTATAGCTCGGCATATCAATTCCTCCCGAATAAAGTCTTGGATTTTTGGATTTAATTTTACATCACCATTATATCGTGATAAAGTGATAAAGTCAAGAAGTAAATATTTTTTTGTTAAATCAAATAAAATTGATAATAAAGGCTTTAAACATTTATTTCAGTATTGACATATTACGACAAAAAATGTTAAAATAACCGTGTTATAATAATGGAGAGGGATGGTTTTCCTGTTTAACAAGATTAAATCGCGCTTTACCAAAACCGAGCTTAGTTGGATATTCTACGATGTGGGCAACTCGGCATTTTCAATGAGTGCAACAATCGTACCGCTCGCTTTTACCCTTCTTATGAATATGGCAAAGCTTTCCGCCGAAAGGCAGGCGGGAATAAACAACACCTTCGGCATCTGGGGACTCACAACCTCAATTTCAGTGCTTATAATGGCTGTATTTTCACCTATCCTCGGCACACTTGCCGACTTTAAGGGAATGAAAAAGAAGCTGTGGGTGGTTTTCGTAATACTCGGCGTTGCAAGCTGTGTGGCTTTGGGACTGATAAGCAGTTGGATATGGTTTTTGGTGGCTTATGTTTTCGGACGTATAGGTTTTACATCGGCTAACCTCTTTTATGATTCAATGCTTACCGATATCACCGAGGATGAACGAATGGACCTTGTTTCATCAAACGGTTATGCATGGGGTTATATCGGCAGCACGATACCGTTTATCCTCTCGATAGTTCCCATCGTAATGATGGGTCAAGATGATATTTGGGGCTTCCGTATCGGCTTTTTCATCACTGCGCTGTGGTGGGCTGTGTGCTCGCTTCCCACTCTGTTCAATGTTAAGCAGACTCACTACCTCGAAAAACCCGAAAGAATTAAAATGGGTGCTTTGTTTTCACAGCTTAAGACAACTTTTTCGAAGATAAAATCCGATAAGTCGTTGCTGTTCTTTGTTATCGCCTATTTCCTTTATATTGACGGTGTTTACACCATTATCAATATGGCAACGGCATACGGTGCGGCGCTGGGGCTTGGCACGATAAGTATGATACTTGCGCTGTTACTCACCCAAATAGTTGCCTTCCCCTCCACCATAATTGCAGGCAAGCTCGCAAAACGGAACGGTGTTTTCAAACTTATAAAGATATTCGTGCTGATGTATATCGGCATAGGTATTATAGGTGTTTTCATCACAAAGGACTGGCAGTTCTGGATACTTGCCTTTTTGGTGGGAATGTGTCAGGGCGGTATTCAGGCGCTCTCGCGCTCGTATTTCGGTCAGCTTATCCCGAAGGACGAATCAAACGAATATTTCGGCGTTTTCGATATTTTCGGAAAGTTTGCCGACTTTTTCGGGCCAATCATTCTGTTTATATGCTCCGCCATTTTCATAGGTACCGACTCCGTTGGTGTGGAATACGGTGTGCGCATAGGCTTCGGCGCAATAGATATTTTGTTTATTTGCGGATATCTGCTGCTTAAGGTTAGTGAAAAACACAGTAAAAAATCCGCTGATTTGTGTAGGTGAAAAAAATGGAAAAAAATAAAAAAAGCAAGGTAAGAATTATACTTGAAACGGTGGGGCTTATCCTCGCCGCTGCGGGGCTTATTGCAAATATAGACCTGCTTTCGTACCCGCTTGTGCCGGGTAACTTTGAGGGCTTTGCAAAGGTGATAAGAATACTGGGCGGCATTATTATGGAGTTTGCCTTTACCTCTGCACTCCTGTATCTGCTCAACGATGCGAAAAAAAGCGGTGCATTTTTCTTTAAAGGATTTGCCGCGCTCGCCTTTGTTACGTATCTTGTATGCGGATTGTGTGAAATTAAAGGAGGTCTCTTAAAACCGATACTTTTCGGTGTGTGCTTTGTGTTACTTGCAATAATATCGGTTGCAAAAGACCTTGGCAAACCGCTTTCGGTGACATTTGGTATTGTCACGGTTTTAATAAACATCGCGGTTTTGGTGCTTGACCTTTCACACGCTGTTACCGGCACCGTGCTTCTCTATCCGATTGTAGCGCTTTTGCTGGCGCTTATCGTTTTGGTTTGCGTTCTGCTTAAATATGCCGATAAATTTGCCCGCGCAAACGAAACAAACAGCTGAATCAATAAAATCGGGGACGGAAAAACTCCGCCCCCGATTTAGATAAAAAATCACATTTTATCTTGACTTTGATTTTATAATGTAGTAAAATACGAGTGTTCGGTCGCCTGACCGTAAAACTTAACATAGGGGTATAGCTCAGCTGGTAGAGCATCGGTCTCCAAAACCGAGTGCCGAGGGTTCGATCCCTTCTGCCCCTGCCAAGACAACGGACATCACATTTTGTGGTGTCCGTTGCCTTCGTTTGGTAAAAATATCGAACCCGAGGCACGAGGAGAGTGCCGGGCGACAACTCCGACCGCCGCCGGTGGCGGATGCAGGAAGGGGTTGTCGGCGCCGCGGTCGAAAGTTGCCTGCGCTCCAAGCAGTCTGCAACTTTCGGGTACCGCAAGTGGGGTGCGTAGCACTTCGATCCCTTCTGCCCCTGCCATGAAAAAACCACTTCTTCGGAAGTGGTTTTTTCAACGAAATAAATCCCTTACGGGATTTGTGAAATGCGCTTCGCGCGTGAAATACGCCTTCGGCGTGTGAAATGCCTGCG
>JAZUGP010000022.1:0-13062 GCA_045641225.1 Acutalibacteraceae bacterium | reverse complement strand
AAATTCGATATGAAATAAATCCCTCTTGCACCGCAGTGCATATCGAGTTGCACCTCAACATATCGAGCCTATAAGGCATATCGAAAATCCCGTCAGGGATTTATTTCGTTGCAGTGTGTCCTTAAGAACACACTGCAAAATCAAGCGCTTTTTTGCCCGCCTTTATTTTTTTTGCCTTAAATCTTATTTAACCGAAATAACAAACTCAAACTTTATATCCTTTTCCTTAAGGCGGTATTTTTCCTCCAGAGCGGGGCCGCAGGAATTGGAGCCAAGTCCCGAATTTTTATAGTCTATTCTTAAATGCACAAAACCGTCCTTAATAAGCTCATCGGTATGATTTGCCTTATTAAGAATATCATAGCCGTAATCCGAAACGTTAAACTCGAACTCCTTATCGGCGGAAAACTCCATATTGCCTATACGGAGCAGTTTGGTGTTGATGTGGTTGCCGTGCTCCTGCGGCCTGATAAAGTTAACATATTCCTTATCGCTGCTGCTCTTATAAAATCCGATTTTGGAGCCGTGGCACATATCACAGTAGTTTTCTTCAGGGCCCCTGCCGAAATACTCAAAGGTTTTACTTGTTTTCGGCAAAACGAATTCAAAGCCCAATCTCGGCAGCCAATATGTATCTTCTCTTATCTTACCGCACAGAGAAACCTTTATCTCGCCGTTTTCGGTTACGGTGTAAACTGCGGTATAGTTAAAGTAAGGCTTACGCGAAACACCGGCAAGAGAGCCGTTTACCGTTATCTTGCCGTTTTCAAAGGTACAGCTGTATACCTTTGAAAACTGCGCTTCTATATTCTCGCCCTGCCAGATATTAACCTTATACAAAAAGGCTCTTATATTGTTCTCGTTATCGGTATAAGCGCGTCTTGAGGATAAGAACGGTATTTTGCAAATTTGCTCTTTACCGTTAATTTTTATGCTTTCAAAATTGCCGTAGATTTTTGAAAAAACATACTCAAAGTTATTACCGCTTAAATAAAATCTTTCACTGTCTTCCAAAACTGATTTTACAGGCGAAGCATCGTTGTTTACGGCAATCTTTTCGTCCAGCTTGTGCTGAGCAAAGGCAAGCTCCCTGCCGCATTTTACAAGGGAAACATTTAAAAACTTTGCAAGTGAAAAACTGTTATCGGGTATATCAAGCTCGATTTTCGCACTGCTGTGGGGCGCAAGATTTATCAGCTTTTTATCAGTCTTAACGGCAACCCCGTCAAACTCATAGGATACATAAACCTCGCACTCATTAAAGTCGGTAAAATCAAAGAGGTTGGTAATTTCCAAGGTGTTGCCTTCAAGTTTGCTTGTCATCGGCTGATAAGCCGCCTTCACCTCAAGACTGCCTGCCTTAAAGGAGCGGTCCGCAAAAACCATACCGTCACAGCAGAAATTGCCGTCATTGGTGATTTCACCCTCAAAGTCACCGCCGTATTTCTGAACGCCGTCAACCACAACGGTATGATCCGCCCATTCCCAAACACAGCCGCCTATAAGTTTATCGTGTTCGCCGAAAAGCTTATTGTAATCCCATACGTCACCGGGGCCGTTACCCATTGAATGAGAGTACTCACAAAGGAAAACGGGCATATCTATTTCTTTATCGTTTGCAAGCTCCTCCACGCACTTAAGTGACGGATACATTTTTGAAAATACATCGGCATGATGTATCTCACCTTTGCGCGATGCATCTTCAACGTGAACAAGCCTTGTGTTATCGCGGCTTTTTATCCATTCAACCATTTTTACATGGTTTTCGCCGTGACCGCTTTCGTTGCCGGTTGACCACATAATAACACTGGGATTATTCTTAAAGGTTTCAAGTGCCCTTTGCATACGTTCAACGTGTTCGTTTGCCCACTCGGGATTGGTGCAGGGCCAATCGTTGCTTTCAACATCAAACTTGTATGCAACATTCGGATATCTTCTTAAAAATCCGTGAGTTTCGATATCGGTTTCAAGCACAACATAAAATCCCATTTCATCGCACATTTCGATAAATCTCGGGGTGGGCGGATAATGGGCTGTGCGCACACAGTTGATATTAAGCTCTTTCATAAGCTTAAGGTCTTTTTCAAGATCCTCATCGGTTTCATACCAACCGTTGAGCGGATGCGTGTCGTGGTGGTTTACACCGTGAAGCTTAACCTTTACTCCGTTTATCAAAAGAGCATATTCGCTGCTTATCTCTACCTTTCTTAATCCGCATTTAAAGTTAAGTATTTCGCCGTTTTTCTCGATTTCAACCCTATACAAATACGGCTTTTCCGCGTTCCACAGTATAGGATTTTCAGGCGCAAAACAAACGGAAGCTTCGTTTTTCTTTTCAAAAAGCAATTTATCCTTATCGAATATTTTAATATTCGCGGGACTGTCAAGCTTTATATTAAAGCTTTTATCATCGGTTAATATTTCCGCGTCTTTCAAATGCTCAAACGGGCGCTGAAGGATATAGCAATCCCTGAATATACCGTTAAATCTGAAGCAGTCCTGATCCTCAAGATATGAGCCCACGCACCACTTTAACACCTTTACTCTGACGGTGTTTTTGCCCTTGTTTACAAAATCGGTTATATCGAATTCCGCCTGCAAATGACTGCCTTGTGTAAAGCCTGCGTATTTACCGTTTATATAAACAAAGCCGCAGGTCGCCACACCCTCGAGCACAAAATATACCTTGCCCCACAAGGACTTGATTTCAAATGTCCGCTCGTATACACCACAGGGGTTATCGTCCGGAACGTATGGCGGATCGACCGGAAACGGATAGTTGATATTGGTATAGTTCGGATTTTCATAACCGAGAGCCTGCCAACAGGACGGAACCGGTATCTTGTCCCACTTTTTTATTTTTTCGGGGACATCCGTATCGCGTTTAAAATATGCGAAATCCCATGTCCCGTTTAAAAGCATATATTCGCTTTTTCCTTCAGGGATACAATAGCTCCTCGGCTTTATTCGGTTTTCGCTTGTTTTACTGATATTTTCGTATGTCCTCAACATGCTGCTATCTCCAATACTGTGTTTTAATTTAACCGTTTTACTTTATATCATTTATCACCGAGGGGGATACCGAGAGGTAATCAATGCCGATATCCTCCCATATTTTTATAAACTCGGGATATGCCGCAAGCTCACCGCAAATGCCGATTTCAATTCCGCTTTTGTGCGCGCTTTCCGCGGCGGTTTTTATAAGCGATATTACCGCCTTTTGTCCGCTGTCACAAAACCGCTCGAGCTGTTTGTTTTGGCGGTCAACCGCTACGGTGTACTGCGCAAGGTCGTTTGTGCCTACCGAAAAAAATCAGCCGTTTGTGCCAGCTCATCGGATAGAACCGCGGCGGCAGGTGTTTCTATCATTACGCCTATATCGGGCAGCTTATAAGGTATACCCTGCTCTTTTAACTCATTTGCCGTATCACGCACCGTTTGGTTTAACCTTATTACCTCCTCATTTGAGATAACCATGGGATACATTATTTTAAGGTTTCCGTACACCGCCGACCGCAAAAGCGCTCTTATCTGTGTTTTGAAAACCTCGGGGTAGACAAAATAAAGCCGCAGTCCCCTTAAACCGAGCGCAGGATTTTCCTCCGCTTTAAGCGGAAACGATTTTACCGTTTTATCCGAGCCTAAATCAAAGGTGCGAACGGTAACGGGCTTGCCGTTTGCCTTTGTGAGCACCTCTTTATAAATTAAAAACTGTTCTTCCTCACTCGGAAGCTCTTTTCTGCCGATATAGATATATTCGGTGCGGAAAAGACCGATACCGTCACATTTATAGGGCAGTGCCTTGCCTATTTCCTCGGCGCTGCCTATATTCATTAAAAGCTTTAAAGGTAAATTCGCGAACGCCGACCGTTTACCATTTTTATCAGAGCTGTTTAAAGCGCGGCTGTAATCATCTGCCGTTTTATTATCAGGCTCAATAAAAATCTCACCGCCGTCACAGTCGAGAATAACCTCGGTGTTATCGGGTATTTTACCGATATCATCACATATCAGCGCGGGAATGCCCATTGCCTTTATCAGTATCGCGGTATGGGAATAGACTGTACCCGAGCCTATGATTATGCCCTTTATATTCTTTTTATCCGTTCCGAGCAAATCTCCGGGCAGCAGTTCTTTTGATACTATCACCGAGGGACTTTTTGGCAGGTCGCGCATTTTTTCGCCGTCAAGATATGATAAAAGTCTGCCGCAGATATCGTTTATATCGTCTATACGGGCTACCATATAATCATCTCCCGTTTGCTCAAACAAACGGGTAAAATGCCGTCTTGTGTTAAGCACCGCCGCCTTAGCCGAAAGACCGCTTTTAACACCGTCACGCAATGAGGATAAAATATCCTCGTCCTCAAGCATCATACGGTGAATTGCGAGTATTTCTTTCGCCGTTTCATTGTCGGCGCGGTCTTCACACTCTTTAAGCGTTTGCTTTACAAAACAAACCGCAAGCTCCGCTTTTTCAAGCTCATCGGTACTGTCAGCCGTATCGCTTGATTTTTTGCTTTCGGCGCTTTTGCTTAAAACAAAGGTTTTACCGAAAGCGATACCGCCGCATATAACCTTTCCCTTTAAACAAACCATTTTATCAAACCCTTACAAATTCTGCTTAAAAAACGCTTCCATTTCCTCGGCGCATATCTGCTCATCGTCACCCTCCGCGGTGACCTTTACGGCTGTGCCCGATTTAACGCACATTGCCATAAGCGCCATAAGGCGGGTGGCATCGCATTGCTTACCGTTTGCGAAAACGGTAACGCGGCTTTTGTAACATTTTGCTCTTTGCACCAGCATTCCCGCAGGTCTTGCGTGAAGCCCCACGGGGTCTTTTATTACATACTCAAACTCTTTCATTATCTCACCATTTGGGTTCGTCTTTTACGGAGAGCGCCTGCGCTTTAACCATATTAATGTCATCACCGCAAAGTGACGACACCGATGCGGCTATGGCACCCTCGGCTATGGGACAGTCAACCAACAGTACATTTTTATACCCCATATCCTCGATTACCATTTCGGCGGTCATCACCGCGCTGCCCATATCGGCAAGCACTATAACACCGCATTCCGAATAAACGCTTTCTATGGCGCTTCGTATTCTTTCATAATCGGTGCCGTATCCGCTTTCCGTTCCGCCTGCCGCGGCAACGGGGCAACCGTTTGCCATTATTTTGGTGGCGTCAACAACACCCTCGGCAAGCTTTTGACTGTGTGAAACTATAACTATTCCAACCATATCTAAATCGCCTTCGCAACAACATCAAGCAAAAAAGCAAAGGAGGTTGCTCCGGGGTCCTGATGGCCTATGCTTCGATCCCCTATGTAACTTGCTCTGCCCTTTGTTGCCGCTATTGTTTTAGTATATTCAACACCGCAAAATGCCGCTTTAACACCGGCTTCAACAACCGCCTTTGCAGGTAATCCCTGTGAGTTTGCCTTTTTCATGGCATCGAGTGACGGCACCATTGCGTCAAGCATGGTTTTTTCGCCCACAGTGGATTTGCCGCGTGCCATAACACCCTCAGCCGCTGCTTCCATACAGGCTATGAAGCCGCTCATATCCATAGTCGTGCTATCCGCCACCACCATACCGGCTTTCATAAAAGCCGTGCCGTAGAGCGGTCCCGCAGAGCCGCCCACCGCCGACACAAGTGTCATACCCACGGTTTTGAGTATATCGCCCATACTGCGGCCCTTAAGGCTTTCGAGCTTATCCTCTACCGCGGCAAAGCCCTTTGCCATATTTATACCGTGGTCGCCGTCCGCTATGGCATTGTCAAGCTCGGTGAGAAAGTCCTTTTGCTCCTCAATTTTAGCGTGCATTTTTGAAAGTATTTCAATAAGCTTTTGAGTATCCATTTCAAGGTTCCTTTACATTTTCATAGCAGGTGTATCGACAGGAGCATCCAAAAGTTCTTTGAGTTGTTCATCAAGCTTCATCAGGGTAAGCGAAAAACCCTCCTGCTCAATTGAGGTCATATAATTCCCCACAAAGCTTTTATAAACCGAAATACCCTTTGCCGTAAGCACATCGTGAGCGTGGTCGTTGATTATATAAAGCTCCATAAGCGGTGTACCGCCGGAGCCGTTCACCATAAGTGCAACCTCACTGCCCGAATAATCAAGGTCGGACAGTATCTTTTCAAGCAGCATATCGACTATCTCGTTTGCGGTTTTAAGCTTTTCCTTTCTCACACCCGGCTCGCCGTGAATACCTATGCCGAACTCCATTTCATCCTCCCCGAGTACAAAACCCGGCTTGCCTGCGGCGGGAATGGTGCTGGGATTTATTGCAACACCCATGGTGCGCACATTTGCGTTTGCCTTTTCGGCAACCGCCTTTACCTCACCTAAAGAAGCGCCGGCTTCAGCCATTGCGCCTGCCGTCTTATGCACAAGCACGGTACCCGCAACACCGCGGCGGCCCACTGTATAAAGGCTGTTATCCACTGCAACATCATCGTTTGTAACCACCATATCGGTGGCTATACCTTCCATCTGCGCCATCTCTGCCGCCATTTCAAAATTCATAATATCGCCGGTATAGTTCATCGGTATCATCAGCACGCCTTTACCGGCAGATACCGCTTTTATTGCCTCGTATATGATATCGGCAGAGGGTGATGTGTAAATCGCGCCGGCGACGGCGGCATCAAGCATGCCTTTGCCCACATAGCCTGCAAACGAAGGCTCGTGACCGCTTCCGCCACCCGTGATAACCGCCACCTTGTTTTGGGCTTTTTGCCTGCGCACAAAAACGCTGCCGCAATCGGTTACGGCTATCTTATCGGGGTATGCCTTAAGCATTCCGCTTATCATTTCTTTTTCAACATCCGCGGCGTTGTTAATAAACTTTTTCATAAAACCGAAGCTCCTTTAAGGTTAAATCATACCAATGTAAAATATAACATATTTTAACCGATTTTGCAAGCGAAAGCATAACTTTCCCTTAGTCATCCGTTTGGCAATAATTATTTATTTGTTGTTTGTAATCTCGATATTCGATATAATAATTGCGGTGATTATATGGAACGGAAGCACAATAAAGAACTTACGGCAAATGCAAGAGCATTGCGAAAAAATCGAAGAAAGAAATTTAACGGTTTTAAGAATACCGAATAATTATGTCAATAATAACTTTCGCGAAGTATGTGAATATATTGACGATATAGTTAAGCAAAAATTAAATGAAGAGCAGTAACCAACGCCTCCCTTGCCTAAAGGGAGGTGGCACGAGCTTTGCTCGTGACGGAGGGATACTCTTTCGGTTTACTGTGAACAAATTGACCTATTATTTCACAGCGTAAGATATAGTGAAATCCCCTCGCCAACCTGCGGTCGGCCCGTTCTCGCTGCGGCTCGGTCACGCCACGGCTCTGAGAGTCCACCGGACTGTCATTCACTAGCGTGGGCGCCGCCTTCGGCTACCCCTCTAGGCGAGGGGCGCTTTTTGTGCGGTCAATTTATTAACATCAAAATATAAAAATATCCCCCAGTCTTTTTGCAGATGCAAAAAGACAGCCCCCTTTAGGCAAGGGGGCCGTTAGACTGTGCTGTTAATAAATTTTTGTTCTTGAATTATTACTTAAAATATCTGTTAAGTAATCCCTCGAATGCCTTGCCGTGGCGGGCTTCGTCACGAGCCATTTCGTGAACGGTATCATGAATGGCATCAAGGCCTAATTCCTTTGCAAGCTTTGCAAGCTCAGTTTTACCCATGGTGGCACCGTTTTCAGCTTCAACGCGCACCTTTAAGTTTTCCTTGGTGCTCTCGCTTACAACCTCGCCGAGCATCTCGGCAAACTTTGCGGCATGTTCCGCTTCTTCAAAAGCCGCCTTTTCCCAATACATACCGATTTCGGGATAGCCCTCTCTGTGTGCGGCACGTGCCATTGCAAGATACATACCAACCTCACAGCATTCGCCGTTAAAATTCTCACGAAGGCCGTCAATCACTCTTTGGTCAACGCCCTTCGCAATACCTATAACATGCTCGGCAGCCCAACTTTTCTCCCCTGCCTGCTCGGCAAACTTGGAAGCGGGAGCGTGACAAATCGGGCACTCCGCAGGCGGCTCGCTGCCCTCATAAACGTATCCGCATACAAGACATACATACTTTTTCATTTTAATTTACCTCCGATATATTATTTATTTGATTGCTTAGCGCAATTTTTACAAATACCGTTAATAACGCAGTTTACCCTACAGGGTGTAAACTCTGCAGCCTTTACAAACTGCACGGTTTTAAAATCAACAGGCGAAATATCGATTATTGTGCCGCATTTTTCACAGTGCAGATGAATGTGGGTGGAAATATCGCCGTCAAACCGCTCAAAACCGTCCCCCACGTTTAAGGAAAGAATATTCCCCGATTTCGCAAGCTCCGAAAGGTTGCGATAAACCGTGCCGAGGCTTATGTTGGGTATCTTCTCTTTAACCGCATCGTACACCTCTTTGGCGGTGGGATGTGTTTTGACACTGCAAACGTACTCTAAAATCGCTTCGCGCTGTCTCGAATAGTTTTTCATACATATTTTCCTTAAATTGATAACGATTACTATTTTTATTATAAATATACCCTGCTTCAATGTCAAGTGTTTTCTTGACTTTTTTAAGAAATTATTATAAAATATTTTTGCAAATAAAAATTACGGTGAATACTATGAGCAGTAATATTTCAAACTCGGTGATACGGCGATTACCGCGGTATTACAGATTTTTGGGCGAGCTTAAAAAAGAAAATGTATCCAAAATCTCTTCGGGCGAGCTTGCCGAAAGAATGGGTCTTACCGCAAGCCAGATAAGGCAGGATTTAAACTGTTTCGGCGGTTTTGGTCAACAGGGCTACGGATACAATGTTGACCTGCTCAAAAATGAGATAGGTAAAATATTGGGTCTTGATAACGCGGTGCCCACCATTCTTATCGGTGTGGGCAACCTCGGAAAAGCCGTAGCGACGCATATCAATTTTGAAAGCCTCGGTTTCCGCCTTATCGGTATTTTCGACCGCAAGGAGTCACTTATCGGACAGATGGTAGGCAATCTGCCCATAAGAAATATTTCCTCAGTAGATGAGTTTTGCAGAGAAAATATGCCGAAAGCGGCGGTTTTCTGCATTCCCAAAGAAGAAGCAAAAAATGTATCCTCCACCCTTGTTAAGTGCGGTGTTAAGGCATTCTGGAACTTCAGCCATTACGATCTTGCACTGAGCTATCCCGATGTTATAGTTGAAAATATGCACTTTGCGGACAGTCTTATGATACTTTCATACAAGCTGACAAATAATTGATAAGTTTCCCTTTTTATGGTGTTTGACTTATGTTATAAAAAATGTTACAATCATTACAGCCAAAACAAAGGAGGTAACTTTTATGGCAAAATATCTTAAATGTGCAAGCTGCGGAGCGGTTGTAAAGGTAATCACTCCGTGCAACTGTGAAAACTGCGGAATAAAGTGCTGCGGCAAAATAATGGAGGAATACACCCCCGCCGAAACCGAGCTTAAAGGCAGCGGAAAGCTCCTTACCTGTGACTCCTGTAAGGCACAGGTTGAGGAAATTGTGCCCTGCAACTGTGAAAACTGCGGTATTAAATGCTGCGGTGAGCAGATGAAATAATCCTTTAATAACGATAAAAAATCTCCCGAAAGCTCGGGAGATTTTTTATTGCGGTTTTATAAGCTGTTAAGCGCTTCCTCAAGAGCCGCTACCTGCTCATCGGTGGTAGCCCACGAGGTGCAGAAGCGCACGCAGGAATGAGTATCGTCCACCCTGCACCAGAACTCGCCGTGCACCTTATCGGAAAGCTTTTCTGCCACGCTGTCGGGAAGCACGGGGAACTGCTGATTTGTGGGGGAATCAAAAAGCATTTTGTAGCCTGCATCGGTGAATGCCTTTTTAACCCTATATGCCATTTTCATACCGTGGCGGCCCATTTCCTCATAAAGACCGTCCTTGAAAAGCTCGGCAAACTGAATACCCAAAAGTCTGCCCTTTGCGAACATACCGCCCTGCCGCTTTATCATATAGCGAAACTCGGGCTTGAGCTTATCATTTGTTATAACTACCGCTTCACCGAAAAGGGTGCCTACCTTGGTGCCGCCGATATAGAAAACATCGGTAAGGCGCGCCAAGTCCGCAAGCGAAACATCGTTTGCGTCAGACGCGAGCGCGTAGCCGAGACGAGCACCGTCCACATAAAGATAAACGCCGTATTTATCGCATATTTCACGGAATTTTTCAAGCTCCGCCTTTGAATAAAGCATACCCGTTTCGGTGGGCTGTGAAATATAAATCATAGCGGGCTTTACGGCGTGCTCGCGCGTTTCGTCCGAAAAATGGGCGTTAAGATAATCCTCGGCGGTTTTATAAGAAAGCTTACCGAACTCGCCCTCAAGGCCTATTACCTTATGGCCGGTAGCCTCGATAGCGCCGGTTTCGTGAACATTGATATGACCGCTCGTGACACACACAACACCCTCATAGGGCCTAAGCGACGCCGCTATTACCGTGGTGTTGGTCTGGGTGCCGCCAACGAGAAAATGCACATCGGCATTCTCCGATTTTATTGCTGATTTGATAAGCTTGCGGGCGTTATCACAATAGCCGTCCACCCCATAGCCGAAGGTCTGCTCAAGGTTTGTTTTTTGCAGTGCCTCCATTATACGCGGATGCGCACCCTCCATATAATCGCAGTCAAAACAGTACATATCATCCGTCCTTTTAGAAATTGATATTTTTTTCATTATAAATCAATCCGCAGGATTAGTCAACATAGATATACGTATTTTAATATAACGGTTTTAAGTTTCGACTTTACAAATGAAAATAAAAATGATACTATATAAACAAGGCTTGTTAAGGACGGTTATAGGCTATGAAATCTGTTAATATAAAAAAAGAAAATATTGCGGTAAGAGATACATTTGATGTTATCGTTTGCGGCGGCGGTGTTGCCGGTATTTCGGCGGCGCTCGCAAGCGCAAGGCAGGGTAAAAAGGTTCTGCTTGCGGAAAGAGAGTTCTTGCTCGGCGGTCTTGCAACCATGGGACTGATCACCTTTTATCTGCCGATTTGTGACGGGCTTGGAACTCAGGTATCATTTGGCATAGCCGAGGAGCTTTTAAGAGCCTCCGTTGCGCACGGATACGAGGCCGACTACAATGCCGGCTGGATGGAAAACGGCGACAGCGAGCTTAAGAAAAAAAGCAGATTTATGGTGCGCTTTAACGCGGCACTCGCGGCACTTGAGTTTGAAAAGTTGCTGATTAAAGAAAATGTCACACTTCTGTACGGTGCGATGATTACCGATGTTGCGGTTAAAAAGAACAAAATAACCCATATTGTTATAAGCACCAAAAACGGCAAAGAGGCATTTGCGGCAAAGTCCTTTATCGATGCTACGGGCGATGCCGATATCTGCAGGCTCTCGGGCGCGAAAACCGAACTTTTCAAACAAGGAAATATTTTAGCCTATTGGTGCTATGAATACTTTGAAAAAAAGATAAATCTTCACACGTTGGGTGTTTCCGATGTGCCCGACACCCAAAAAACAAAAGAACAAATCGAGTCGGATAACCGCCGCAGGTACACGGGTCTTGACTTGTATGAGTTGTCCGAAATGACCTGCGATATGCACAACGAAATATATAATTACTACCTTTCGCGCGGCAACACAAACAGCGAACACAATCTCGTTACGGTGGCAACACTTCCGCAGGTGAGAATGACACGCAGGATTTCCGGCAAATACACAATGGACGATACCGAAATCCGCAAGGAGTTTGACGACAGTGTGGGACTTTTCTCTGACTGGAGAAAAGCAGGCCCGGTTTACGAACTGCCGTTTGGCACACTTTACGGAAAGGAAATAAAAAACCTGATTTGCGCCGGCAGAAACATCTCAGTAACCGATGCCATGTGGGATATTACGAGGGTTATCCCCGTTTGTGCGGTATCGGGTGAAGCCGCCGGAATTGCCGCCGCTATGTGCGATGATTTTGACAAAATCGACATAACGGCACTACAAAGCAAGCTTAAATCAAACGGTGTTAAGCTGCACACAAGTGAATTATAAATCCGAACATTTCCCTATTCCCCAAATAAAAAAAGCGGCGGGACTTACAAATGCTGTAAGCCCCGCCGTTATTTTTATATTATTCGGTAAACTTAAAATCGCCCGAAAGCAAAACCGCCGAGTTTTTGGAAACGGTTAAAAGTCCGCCGCCGGTTACGGCAAGCTTCCTCGTGCCGTCCGCAAGGTCAATACTCGCCTCGCCTGCCTTCACGGTGGTTATAAACGGGATATGCCCCGCCATAATGGCAAGGTCACCCGAAGCGCCGCGCAGGTTGAGTGCCACCGCATCGTCCTTAAAAAGATTGCCATCGGGAGAAGCCACAGTAAGCTTAAAGGTGTTCATTTTACTTACCCGCCTTTGCCCTTGCCTCGTCTATCGTGCCCACGAATAAGAACGCGGACTCGGGGAGGTCATCGTGCTTGCCCTCGATAATTTCCTTAAAGCCGCGAATGGTCTCGGAAAGCGGTACATAGGTACCCTCGATACCGGTGAACTTTTCGGAAACATGGAACGGCTGTGAAAGAAATCTCTGGATTTTTCTCGCGCGGGTAACAAGCAGCTTATCCTCGTCCGAAAGCTCATCCATACCCATAATCGCGATAATATCCATAAGCTCGTTATAGCGCTGAAGTATTCTCTGTACCTCGCGTGCCACCTCGTAATGCTCCTTGCCGAGTATTTCGGGCGAAAGAATACGGCTGGTTGATTCAAGCGGGTCAACCGCGGGATATATACCCTGCGATGCGATACCTCTTGAAAGAACGGTTGTGGCATCAAGGTGCGCAAAGGTGGTTGCAGGCGCGGGGTCGGTAAGGTCGTCCGCAGGGACATAAATTGCCTGAACGGAGGTGACGGAACCGTTTTTGGTGGAAGTGATACGCTCCTGCAGAGCACCCATTTCCGTTGCCAGCGTCGGCTGGTAGCCGACAGCAGACGGCATACGGCCAAGCAGTGCGGAAACCTCGGAGCCT
>JAZUGP010000021.1:0-7234 GCA_045641225.1 Acutalibacteraceae bacterium | reverse complement strand
TGTTTATTATACGGAAATCAATACATTCCGCCCTGTGCCGCCGCTGCGGCTGCTGCCGCGGCATTTGCCGCCGCCGCATCCTCGGGCTTATCCGCAACAAGGCTTTCGGTGGTAAGAACCATAGCCGCAACGCTTGCCGCGTTTTCAAGCGCAGAGCGTGTAACCTTGGTCGGGTCAACTATACCGGCTTCCATCATATCGGTATAGGTTTCGTTATAGGCATTAAAGCCGTAGTTAATCTTGCTGCCGCTCATAATCTTATCAACGATTACCGAGCCCTCAATACCTGCGTTAAAGGCTATCTGACGGATAGGAGCCTCAAGCGATTTAAGAACTATATTTGCGCCGGTCTTTTCGTCACCCGAAAGACCTTCGGCAAGATCCTTAACTGCGGGAATTGCATTAAGAAGCGCAACGCCGCCGCCTGCTACTATGCCCTCTTCAACCGCCGCCTTTGTAGCCGAAAGAGCATCCTCAATACGAAGCTTTTTATCCTTCATTTCGATTTCGGTTGCCGCACCAACCTTAATAACCGCAACACCGCCCGAAAGCTTTGCAAGACGTTCCTGAAGCTTTTCACGGTCAAAATCGGAGGTGGTGGAGGCAATTTCGTTTCTTATCTGAGATATACGGTCGGTAATAAGTTGTTTATTGCCGGCGCCGTCAACAATTATTGTGTTTTCCTTTGTAACCTTAACCTGACGGGCGCGTCCGAGCTGTTCGAGTGTGGTTTCCTTAAGCTCAAGACCGAGCTCCTCGGAAATCACCTGACCTCCCGTAAGAATAGCTATATCGCGGAGCATTTCTTTTCTTCTGTCACCAAAGCCCGGTGCCTTAACGGCAACGCAGGTAAAGGTGCCGCGAAGCTTATTAACAATAAGGGTGGAGAGAGCTTCGCCCTCAATATCCTCGGCAATAATAACAAGCTTTTTGCCTGCCTGAACTATCTGCTCGAGAAGCGGAAGTATTTCCTGAATGTTGGAAATCTTCTTATCGGTGATAAGGAGAAGCGCATCGTCTATCACGGCCTCCATCTTATCGGTATCGGTAACCATATAGGGCGTGATATAACCGCGGTCAAACTGCATACCCTCAACAACCTCGGAGTAGGTTTCGGCAGTTTTTGATTCCTCAACGGTTATAACACCGTCCGCAGTAACCTTTTCCATAGCCTCGGCTATAAGCTTACCGATAACCTCGTCACCCGAGGAAACGGTTGCAACACGCGCAATATCATCCGAGCCGGATACCTTTTGCGAGTTTTTAACGATGGTCTTTATAGCCTCATCAACCGCCGATTTGATACCTTTTTTAACTATCATCGGGTTTGCACCGGCGGCAACCTTTTTTATACCCTCGTTAATAAGAGCCTGCGCAAGAACGGTGGCGGTGGTAGTACCGTCGCCCGCGGCATCGTTTGTTTTAACCGAAACCTCTTTTACAAGCTGTGTACCCATATTCTCAAACGGGTCCTCAAGCTCGATTTCCTTTGCTATCGTAACACCGTCATTAGTGATAAGGGGTGAACCGTATTTCTTATCAAGAACAACATTTCTGCCCTTGGGACCGAGTGTTACCTTAACGGCGTTTGCAAGCTTATCAACGCCTAACTGAAGCGACTTGCGTGCTTCCTCGCCGAAAATAATATTCTTTGCCATAAAATAATCTCCTTATTCAACAATAGCGAGAATATCCGCCATGTGAAGCACGGTATATTCTTCGTCTTCAAACTTGATATCGGTGCCGGCATACTTTGCGGCGATAACCTTATCGCCCACCTTAACAGCCATACCGACCTCTTTGCCGTCCACAATACCGCCGGGGCCTACAGCCACAACCTGTGCTATCTGCGGTTTTTCCTTTGCGGCAGAGGTTAAAACAATACCGCTTTTGGTTGTTTCCTCGGCTTCGGTTGCCTTAATAACAACGTTATCCGCCAAAGGTTTGATTTTCATAAAATTACCTCCTGTGTTTGGTTTACATATAGATTATATACCTAATTTTTTAAAAGTCAAGTAAAGTCAAAGAATAAATGTAAAAATTAAACATTTGTTAATATTTTCATTTTTACGGAAGCGGGAATTTGGAACTTAACACCCGCTTTTATTATCTCAAAACGCATACTGTCACGGCGGATTATCTCGCCGTCAAGGTTAATCGGCACAACGCAGTCGGCCTTAAACTCCATACTGTTGCATTCACAAAGGCGACAATAATCAAGACCGGCATGTTTACCCTTTGAGTAATAAGAAAGAAACTTCGGTACCCTTAACTTTGAAATGGTCTTCACAAGGGTGAAATTAAGCTTGCCGTCATACGGAACGGCATCAGGTGCCGCCATAAAGCCGCCGCCGTAATAAGGTGCGTTTGCAACTACCGCAAAAAGACAGTTTGTTTTAACGGTTTCACTGTCGTTAAGTGTTATTTCGGCATTTGTACCGATTTTGCGCAGAAAGTTTCTTACTATCGCAAGCTTATAAGCTATGGGACCCGTAACTAAAGGCCAGTTTTTAAAAAGGCTCATATCCTGTGCCACAAAGGCATCCATACCGAATGAGCAACCGTTAAGGCAATAAAACTCGCCCGCTTTAATAACATCCATATCAACACTTTCGCCGCTTATCTGATTTTCGATATTGCGGAAAGCATCCTTTTCATCGCCGAAAAACTTTAGAAAGTCGTTTGCGGAGCCGCAGGGTATCACGCCCAGCGTTACGTTGCCGTAACCGTAAATACCGTTTAATATTTCAAAGCAGGTACCCTCGCCGCCGCAGGCAAACATCATTATCTCCTCACCTGTTTGCGCAAGTGCCCTTGCGGTATCGCGTGCATCGTTTGCAAACCGTGTTATATGGATATCATATTGACCGCCGTTTTTCGAAAAGTAATCATTTATCCCGTTTATCACCGCATCTCGGTTTGACTGATACTTTCCGGCGGCAGAGTTAATAAAAAACACGTACCTCATTTATATCTCCTGAAAATATATATTTACTTGCCGTTTTTAAAATACATAAAATAGTTGCACTTTATCATACCATTATACAGTTTTCTGCGCTTATCTGCGGGTGTGCCGAACAGCCTTTCAAACTCATCGTGAGGGCTTATCACAAAATATTTTCTGTTTGCTTTGCGGATAAACCTTTCACCCATAACACCGTATAGCTTTTCTGCCGCCTTAATATCCAAAAGCCGCTCGCCGTAAGGCGGATTGGTGATAAGCAAAAACCTATCCTCATCCGAAGCAAAGTCCTTTATATCGCCTATGCTCGCCTTAACGTATTTTTCAACTCCCGCTTTTTTGGCGTTTTCGAGTGTGAGCTCCACGCAGTTTTTATCAATATCAAAGCCCTGAGCCGAAAAATCAATGTTATGCAATATACTGTCCTGCGCACGCATACGCTCGTGCTGCCACGCGCTTTTGGGAATTGCGCCAAATCTCTCGGCGGCAAAAAATCTGCGAAGACCGGGCGCAGTTTTGGTTGCCATAAGCGCCGCTTCGATAAGAATTGTACCGCTGCCGCAAAAAGGGTCATACAATTTTGTATCGGGGAATATTCTTGCTATATCGCACATCGCCGCGGCAAGTGTTTCCTTAAGCGGCGCATCGTTTGAGTTTCTGCGGTAACCGCGCTTATGAAGTCCCTCGCCCGATGTATCAATCATCATTGTTACCTTATCCTTGATTATCGAAAACTTAACGCGGTACTCGGGTCCGGTTTCCTCAAACCAACCTATACCGTACTTTAAAGAAAGTCTGCTGACAATCGCCTTTTTGATTATTTTTTGGCAATCGGGTATACTGTGAAGTGCCGAGCTGATGCTTGAACCCGTAACGGGAAAAGCATCGGCTTTACCGATATAGTTTTCCCACGGGATATTCTTTACGTTATCGAAAAGTTCCGTAAAGCTTGTTGCCTCAAAATCGCCCATATTTATGAGTATCCGCTCGGCAAAGCGCGAGTTTATGTTGGCGCGCGCAAGCATATCGGCATTTCCGGAGAGCAACACCCTGCCGTTTTCCGCCTCAACATTTTCAAAACCCATACGGCGAAACTCGTCCGCCGCAACGCCCTCTATACCGAAAATGCAGGGCGCTATCATTTTAATTTCATTATTCATTTATATCTCCGAAAAAGCGTGTCTGTTAACATGACAGCCTATACTTACCGCCACGGGCAATCCCGCAATATGAGTGGGGGCGGCTATAACATTTACGGCAAGAGCTGTTGTATCTCCGCCAAAGCCCTGAGGCCCGATACCGAGCGCGTTTATTCTTTCCAAAAGCTCGTTTTCAAGTTCTCTGTAATACTCATCGGGATTCGGCTCGTCAAGATTTTTAAGCAGTGCCGTTTTTGCAAGGTATGCGCACTGCTCAAAATCGCCGCCGATACCCACACCCACAACAATAGGCGGGCACGGCTTGCTCGAAGCGTTTTTAACTATATCCACAACTGCGTCTATAACACCCTGTCTGCCATCTGCCGGAGTAAGCATTTTAATACCGCTCATATTTTCACTGCCGAAGCCCTTGGGTGCTACGGTGATTTTGATTTTATCGCCGTCTGTAATGCTTGTGTGGATAACGGCAGGGGTGTTATCATTTGTATTGACGCGCAAAAGCGGATCGCCTACCACCGACTTACGCAAAAGACCTTTTTCATATCCGTCCCGCACACCGTCATTCACGGCGCTGTAAAGATTACCGCCTACAATGTGCACATCTTGTCCTATTTCAAGGAAAACAATCGCCATACCGGTATCCTGACAAATAGGGATATCGTACCTTTCTGCGCATTCTATGTTATCCTGCAAATCGGAAAGCACAGACCTTGCAAGCGGATTTCTTTCACACTCTTTACAAGTGTTTATCCGGTTAATAACATCACACGGCAAGGTCTTATTCGCTTTAATGCAAAGCTCGCTTACCGTTTTTTTAATCAAATCAACATTAATCTCTCTCAATTTTTCACCTGCTTAATTATCGGCACTTAAAAAAGGGCGGTAAACCGCCCTTTGATATTACTTTGAATTGCCCCTTCTTGAACGGCGCACCTCGGGATTTTTACGCTTAAGATCCGAAAACTTCTCATCACTTGACTGCTTAAATCTGTTCATCATTTCCTCAAAGCTCGCGGGCTCTTCTTTTTTAGCCGTCCACACAAACGAATTGTCCGGCTGTGCAGGTGCTTTATGCTCATTTGATTTGAAGCCGCCGTCATGATTTTTTTCGGGAGGCAGTGCACGTTTTATGCTAAGGGCTATCTTGCCGTCCTCTCCGATAGAGAGAATCTTCATCTTAACAATATCGTTTTCCTTTACGTGCTCTCGGATATCGTTTACAAACGTGCGGGAAACCTCGGAAATATGTACCATTCCGGAAACACCCTCGCCTATATCTGCAAACACTCCGAAATTGGTAACACCCGTGATTTTACCCTCTACAATATCTCCTACTTTAAATGGCATAAACCTTATAATTCCTCCCGATAATAAAACCTTATCAGCTTCTTGAAATATCTATGTAAATTTCCTCGTTTGAAAAAACGTATCCAAGGCGCTCTCTCGCCGCTTTTTCGATAATTTTTGCCTCGTTACCTTCCGCCAAAAGCTCTTTGTATTTCTCAATCTCGTGCTGCTGCTCACCGCGTGCACTTAAAAGCTTTTTATACTCGGTGTTTTGTGTGTTGAAGTTATTGAAAAGCGATATGAGACTAAAAAGCATATATCCCGATACCGCAAGCAGAATAACACGCGTTATAATGCTTTTCATCCCATACCACCTCCATTTTAAGATCTATAGAGTTATTATACAACACTACGATCGGAGATTTCAAGGTTTTTTTGCTGTTTTTTTAATTTTTTTACCAACTTTTTTATGATTAATTCCAAGCTGTCGGTAAAACGGAACAATAAACTGAAAAGCTTTTTAAAAATCTTTCGGATAAATCCCGATGCTTTTACAAGTATTTTCAGGATAAAGGGGGAAACCGAAAATCTTACAGCGGCAAATCCCACCGCGAAAGATATTATTACATAACCCCGTATCTCACCGTTTGTACGCGCAAGCAAAAATAGAAATGAAACAAATGCCGTAACGGTGAAAAAAAGTATATCCTCAATAAACACCGCTGTACGCGAATTTAAAAAAACTCTTCTTACAGCGCGTATAATATCGTAAAAAATGCAGTAGCAGCCGCCGAAAATCAGACCGTATAAAAAGGTTACTGCCTGCCCCTTGATGCTTATTTCCCACATTTATCTGAAAAAACGGGATATAAATCCACCCGATGAGTTTTCGTCCGTCATATAAACCGCGGCGTGAATATTTCCCGAAACCGTAAGCTCACCCGAATCGGTATTGTAATTTTCTATATGCAGATTTTCACCCTTAACCGTGATTTTGCCGAGTGATGAAACAAGCAAGACTGTTTCGTCATCAAAATTGGTTACCTCGCTCACTCCCGAAATACTGATTTTTTTACGGTTTTCGATTATGATATTTTGGTCTATATAATTTTCTTCCATAAAAAACACCCCTTAAAAATATATTTAAGAGGTGAAAAAATATTACTGCACTATTTTGTAAAGTCCGGCAGCATCTTCTTTGTGAACGGTTTCTGCTACCGAAACAACCTGAACCTTTACGTTACGTTCACCGAAAGAAATATCTATCACATCGTTTTCCTTTACCTCAGTGCCTGCCTTGGCGGTTTTGCCGTTTACCTTTACCCTGCCCGCATCGCATGCCTCGTTTGCAACGGTACGGCGCTTAATAATACGCGAAATCTTCAGGTACTTATCAAGTCTCATAAAAACACTTCCTAAATAAAAAATAAGCCACTCAAAAAGAGTGGCTTAAGCTTTAAGTAAAATTACTTAACAGCGTCCTTCAAAGCCTTGCCGGCCTTGAATACGGGATTCTTGGAAGCGGCAATCTTAATCGGCTTCTTGGTAAGAGGATTGATGCCGTTTCTTGCAGCACGCTTACGTACTTCAAAAGTACCAAAGCCAACGAGGGCTACCTTATCGCCCTTTTTAAGAGCTGCTGTAACGGTATCAAGAACCGCTGCTACTGCCTTTTCGGCATCCTTTTTAGAAAGTTCAGCCTTATCGGCTACTGCTGCTACTAATTCTGTTTTGTTCATTTTATAAACCTCCTGAATTTTACATATCGATTCGTACAAAACCGCAAGGTCTTGCCTCATCACATATATACTTTTACCATATTTTG
>JAZUGP010000020.1:0-4568 GCA_045641225.1 Acutalibacteraceae bacterium | reverse complement strand
AAGTCTTGCTTGATTACTCTATTGGTCTTAATTGTTACCGCCTCAACTATGGTAAATATCAGCACGATTAAAATTGTTCTTATCATCATCGGAAGTGTTATAAACCAAAACTCTTCCCATTTTGTGGCACCCTCAACCTTTGCTACCTCATAAAGCAAATCCGGTATCGTTTGCAGTCCTGCAATAATCAGAATTATCTGTATACCGCTTTGCCAAATCAGCATAAACAAATTATCAAGCGCCGTTGATAAATACTGTTGGATTTGTGTCGGAAGATTCAAGCCCTCTAAAAGTTCGGCAAAATTCATCATTCCGAACGAAAGAGTATCGGCACCCGCAACGCTTGTTGCATCGCCCTGTGCCGCCTCTAAAAACAAGTCAAGCACAACGCCGCTTGAAATGATTACCGGCAAAAAATACAAAGACCGGAAGAACAAACGCCCGAAAAACTTATTATTCAAAAACATACCGATTATCATACTTAAAACCAAAATAAACGGAACTTTTGTAAAAATTGAGGTAATTCCTGCTGTAAGGTTTTTTATGTATTTCGGGTCGGTATTTATCAAATGACGATAGTTTTTTAAACCCGTGAAAATAACCGTTACTTTATTGGCGTCGATTTTTAAGTCCGAGAAAGAATACCATATTGATAAAACTATCGGCACTACAAAAAACAGCAACATACCGATAAGCCACGGCAAAGAAAACAGTGTTCCGTATCGGGATTTAAGGGTTTCAATGCCTGCTGCTTTCTTCTTTTTCATACTAACCCCTCCCCGTTATCCAGCTTTTCGCCGCAACCGTACCGAAATCGGTGTTTACCTCGTTTTCACCGTAATTGACAACCGCATACACACCGTTATCAAATTCGGTTATGCGTACATTGCGGTCAATTACCGTATAATCCTTTACGGCAGCATCCTTTATGCTCTCAATATAATCTTTGAGTTTATTTGCACTGCTCTTTATATCGGATTTAATTCCGTCATAAGCGCTACCGTACACAAAGGATTTTTGCGATGTTGCCAATTCTTTTTCGTAGTTTGCGATTACGGTATAACTCGGTGTCATACCGGATTCAACGCAGAAAAGAATTGCTTTGTTTTCGTCCTCGGTAAGATTTATTGCAGAAGAATTTAAAACCTTATCGCCCTTAAATACCATTTGATAGAACGGAACGGATGTATACGAAAAACTGTATTCCGACGATGACATCGGACAATCCGAAATCACATCCGAATAAACCGCCGCATAATCATTGGCATAAGAGCCGGAAATATTCATTTTCTGTTTTGCTATACCCTTTAATATTGCCGAAACATCTTTTGCCATATTCTTGCATACACGGTATTTATTGCTTGAATAGTCCGAATAAGCGGTATTTGAAAGTGTGGAAAAAGATAGATTACTCAAACCGAGTTCCTTTGCAAAATCAACGCCCTTTTGCGCTGCGCCTTTAAGGGCTGACCGCTTTAAAATATTGAATTGCTTTGTAAGTTTCTTGCGGCTTGCAAAATCAAATTTTTCAAAATATGCCTTTGTGCCGTCCGGCAAAAGTGCCGAATCCCCGGAAACCGAATACCCGACTCCCGAGTCACCAAAAGAAACAATATCAAAATCAAAATACGGTTTGATATTCTTCTTTTTAAGCGAATCAACAAGTTTCTTAAAGCCTTTCTCACCGCCGAATTTTGAGGAAACCTCATATCCTCCGCCGATTTTTCCGTAATCAACACCCGATTCTCCGAAACCCCAAAAATTAAGGCTGATATTATTACCGACATTGTCTGTAACATCATTGATGATTTTTTGAGCATCCGATGTACTTGTCAGACAATACAACTCGGTAGACGGTATTCCCAAGAAAAACGAAGACTGTTCCATTCCGCCGATAAGTTTAAGATTCAACAAAGCGGATTTTTGCTGTGTTTTCTCATAACCGTAGGTGTTTTTAAGGTGTTCCCTATATATATTCGCCATACCGTATAAATCGGCGTTATCCTTTGAAAGTGCGTAATAGTCGGCTCTGAAAACGGAATTAACATTATATTTATCAAAATTTTTGATATGTGTAAGTGCAGTCCAACCGAAGCCGTTCGGTGTTTCTATCAAACTGTAACCCCTTATTCTGAAGAACGGATATATACTCGAAAATCCAACCTCACTTGAACCTACCTGCCATTCAATCGAGGACTGTTCTGCACCTGAAGAAATAACAGTGAACAAACCGCTGTCGCCCTTTACTACACCGTAGACCGGCATTGTAATCTGCTGTTTCACCGATTCAAAAGCATAATTCTGTACACTTAAATCGTCGCCGTAAATCTTCGCACTGCCCTCTACTCCCATAGCATCTATATTTTTCGGATATATAATACTTCCACAACCGTCGGGTAAAAACAGCCAGCTTGTTTTTGAGGTGTTCTCCACACCGCTTATAAACGGAAGAACTGCTACACCCGTAACAAAATTCGTGCCGTTATCGGTAATTTTTTTCGGGTCTACAACAGCAGAGAATTTATTACCGTCAAGAACATAATCAACCGTAACGGTAAATTCCAATTCATAAAAATCATAGGTTACGCTAAGCCCGTTTTCAATTTCATTTGTATAAACATCACCGTCACGAACCGCATCGGTAAAAGCAAAGGATTTTCTTTCATCCACATAATTTGCATAGTAGTAATAAACGATTATCGGGGATTTAAGGGCATTATTGATTTTTGAATATTTATCGTCCGGTGTGGCTTCTGTGGGAATCTGTCCCCAAACAGCACCGCTGATTTTATCCTTAAAGCCAACCTGCTTTTTTGAGTTGTCCCACAAAAGCTGCCAATAATCGTTTTCGCAAATTACTCCGGTATCAAAATAGTCCGAGGAAAACGCATCTTCACTGTATTTTTTTGCCTTTAAGCCTTTTTGAGCCGTATTTGAATTACATGCGGTAAAACAACATATGATGCAAATTATCAAAATCAAAGATAAAAAACGCAAGATTTTATTCTTCATATTCACACCTCGGTTTTACTGCAAACTAATCTCATCGACAACAATTTTCACCCAGCCGAAAACCTGTTGCGCAAGCAAGAAAATCAAGAATATCAAAAACAGAATAATCATCATGGAAATGACCGACAAAACAGTAGTGCCGATAAACTTTCCGAATCCGTAATCGTGCACCTTCATCGTTCCTATCGCAATTAAGAAAAAGCTGTAAGCCGTACATACCGAAGTGAAAATCGTAACAAAAACAAATTCATCGGGCACTAAAATATGTGATAAAATCATTCCTAAAACTGTTGAAAAGATTATAGGCAGCAAGCTGTAACAGGTAACGGTGTAAATTTCTTTCAGCTTACCGATTCCGCCCAAAAGAACGCATACAAGCCAGTTGGATAATACCCACAGCAAAACCAGACCTATTGTTCTCAAAAACATATAGAATGAATTATAGGTATTCGCATTAAAACTGTTATAAGCAAAACCGTATGATACATCGGAGAACGCCGAAACTATATAAAAGACAACCAACAGTACGGTTGCAATAACCGGTGAACTCCTATTCTTTTCTTTCATCGTTCCGAAAGATTTAAACGGATGAAAAACCGATTGCATTAAAAGAACTACCTTAGGATTTTTGATTATTTTCAGATTTTTCTTTTTCTTATAGGAAGAAAACCAAATCAATAAGACAATTACGGCAATTATCAAAGCTAAAATCCAACCAAACCGCTTTTGAGCAAACTCAGAGCGTGTGCCTTCAAAGGCTTTAGCATAGATTCCCCTATCGTTGGCGAGCTTTGCATACTCCATTGCCGAGGTGTAATTTTTATGGCTTAACTGCACCTTAGCAAGACCACAATATGCCAACTGACAGTTGGCGTCTTGATTCGCTATTTTTTTCCAATCGGATTCAACCGACTTAAATTCACCCTTCAAAGTTTTGAGTTGTGCATTCCTCACAAGAGTGCCGTATTCGGTAATTGAAAAGACCGTAAAACTTTTACCGGAATTATCCGCAACCAAAACATCACTGCCGTTTACCGCAATGGCAACCGGATTTATAAAAGTGCCCTTTTGAGTTCCGTTACCTACCGAGCCGCCGAAAACGCAAAGCAAATTACAGTCCTTGTCATACCAAAATACTCTGCCGTATTTTGAATCTAAAATATAGAAGAATCCGTCTTTATCAACATCTATGCTGCCGATATTCTGGTACTGCCCTTTTTGATTGTAACTGGTTACCTTTGCGTCGGCAAAATTAAAACTGTCTTTACCGATAACATCGCTTCCGCCCGGATTTAAAACATGTACCTGACCTTTTGTATATCCGCTACTGCTTCCCGCAGATGCTGTGTAAATAAAATCATCGGGACCTACCACCAAATCATTGATTTGATAAGGCAAAGAAAGCACAGAAGCACCTTTCTTGGTATCGTTTGAAAACAACTTGTCAAATATATTATTTATTACCGAAGTGAGACTTGCAGGAACGGTATTTGCACCGTAAAAACCCATAAACTCATTTTCAGGTGAATAAACTATTGCACCGTAATAAGAACCGT